>JAEEHO010000356.1 GCA_016280845.1 Paludibacteraceae bacterium
CCTAATCCGAAAAGATTCACCCCATATGAATACGATGTCGATCCAGAGACATACCCCCAATCTTTAGATTCACCATACATTTGCCATGATTGTTCCCAATATGCCCCAATTTCGCCAACTCCTAAACCGGCGTTCAACGATGCATTATGTTTATCCCCGCATATGCCATTAAATGATTGTCCGAGAATATCAAAACGAAGTCCGCATAAATCTATTGCAACTCCAAGACTTAAACTAGCTACTCCAAGGTCAATGCTACATCCTAGTCCTTCTATTAACATTCCATTAATAGTCCATTGACCTTTGTACCATCCAGGAACTCGTTCTCCAAAAGGCATCCAATAATAATCAATGCCAACCCCGAACATCCAACCGACATGCTTTAGACCATGTTTCCCCTGTTCTACACTCCATACTCCTATTTCTGACAAGTATATTTTATTATCTCCATCATCTACACCGCCGATTTTTTCTCCTCGACTATTGATAACAATATAATTCAGTACTTGCGGACCTCCGCCAAGAATACCGGTACCAAGGCCAGACACTGTCGTGATGCCGAAGCCTCCGCCTCCGCCGCCACCGCCGAAGCTGTCGTGATAACTAAACAGGTCTATGCCTTCGCGTTGCAGCCATGCCTCCCAAAAATCCTCATCAGTGATAGTAATACCACCAACAAGACCGCCTCCAAATATATCCGTTATTTCCGGTCCAAAACTACCGCCGGCATGAGTGAATGTTGTAGGGCCAACCTTCATCAGTCCCATATAGTCAATGCAGTTCACGAAGTTGTTGCCGGCATAAGCATAAGGTGATTGCCAAGGCGTTTGCTCACACAACGGGTCCATCGATGTAAAACGGCCAATAGTAGCATAGTAACCACGGAAACCGTAGTCATAGACATTGTATTCGTTAGAAGGAGTCTCCACAAACTCTTTGCCGTTGTACAAATATGGTTGTACACCGCGACTGTCATTCTGTGCAAAGGCAGAGGGTTCCGTTTGTGTCGGCACACCGGTCGCATAATAAGCAGTATTTTGTTCCACTTTGCCTGTCGCGGAATTAACTACTACGCAGTTATTTCCAAGATGGTCTTTGATATAGTAACATAAGTGACCAAAATATGGATAACCAACATTGACATAACCTATCGAATTGTGAATGGTAGTGTAAGTAGTTATTCCATTGCCCACTCTTTTCTTATGCACTTCTACGTTCCCGTGGTACGCAACTTCATGATAATCCATCGAATCCACAGCGTACAAATGACTAACAACGTTAGGACTCGGGTGGTTCACCGTCTGCGGGATAGAATACGTTATAGACTTGTACTTCTGTCCTGCCGCGTTGTAATAGTTGACAATCTTCTCTCCATTGCCAAACTCAATACTGGTTGGTAGATTAAGAACGTTATATTCTATATTTCGTATGTCACGATCACGGTCACTTACAAGATTACCATTCCCGTCATAATACATTTCGGGTTGACCCTTCGATATGTCATGATACTCAATACAATTAGGTCGGTCAATATTTCCACCCATATCTAAAACAGCCAACAATTTATTCCCGTCATTGTCATACCCAAAGCGCAAGTCATCCATCACCTGGCCAAAATTCTCTCTTCTAATGGAAAGAATATTACCTGTATTGTCATATGTAAACGATTCTTTGATCGGGCCACCTTGCATATTCAAAAGACGGTTCTGCGAATCATAACTATACGCTGAAGCACGCGGTTGACTATTATACTGCGATACTATAGAGGCTGCAATATTACCATTGTAACAAGCAGTCGCTTTGGCACCTTGAATAGTCGGAAGGTTGTCAGCATAATACAACCTCTCCGAAAAATTCTTGTTATTTATCGAAGTCAACATACCACGCATGTCATACGTATAGTCAATTTTATCCTGTTGATTGCATAACAAATTTTGTGCCAAATGTCCTAATTTGTCATAAGAAAATTCGGACAAAGTTGTCTCTCTCTTCTGGTTGTTCAACTTATAATACACTTTTTGAGCACGGCCAGCATGATCGTAAGTGTAGCGATACTGCTCTGTCACTTGATCTTTTCCACTGCCTTGTACGGTCAGAGTCTGTGCAACTGAGCCATCGAAGTTATATTTCGTGTTCGTAATTGTACAGCGACCATCTGTACTGCGAAGACCACGGCTCTGTATGACACGACCTTTGGTATCATAATAATTGACAGTAGTAGTATAACCTTTTTCCGAAAGATTATATACACGCGTACCTGTCAGTAAGCCGATAGTGTTGTCGGATTTCTTCTCGTAACCGGCTTCTTGTTTGAATGCCAAGCTTCCTCCGCCCACATTGTCATACGTATCATAGAAGTTTTCTATAAGCATACTTTTACTATTGAGTCCGAGAAGAGTCATAGCTTTTTCACCCACTTGTTTCTCATTGGCAAACATGCTCACAAGAGACTCAAGTAATTGTTGTGACAATACTACCTCCGCCAAGTATACATTGCGACCCATATCATCATACGAGCACAATGTCCACTTGTTGCTCTTACGCTGATTACCGTCTTGTTTGAGGACCAGTTGTCCCATTATATCATATACCATGTATTGCGGTTCGCACCCAGGCAAACGCTTGCATATCATATTGCCACGCTTGTCATAATTATAGCAGTAAGCGGCTGCTTTTAGAATCTCATTATCCCACCTGTAAAAATTCCCCGAGATAATCTTACCGGA
>JAEEHO010000357.1 GCA_016280845.1 Paludibacteraceae bacterium
GCGTTGAGAAGGCAGACCTCCAACGCCTGAAAAACGCGGTATAATATCCGCGTTTTTCATTCCGCACACAAAAAACAACAATACGAAATACCAAAATACCAAAATATGAAATACCTTTACTCATTAATTACTTTCCTATTATTATCGTGCGCGCTACACGCGCAAACACCATGGAGCGGAGCCTCTACTGCTGTCACTCCTAATGGGAATGTCTATTCTGTCAGTACGGCAGAAGAGTTAGCTTGGATAGCCGAGCAGAGTCATACAACTGATTTCTCCGGTTATACTATTCGCCTGACGGCCGACATTGATCTTGGAGGAACGTTGGAACCTCATCAAGAATGGCAACCTATCGGTGATGCCACTCATCCGTTTAACGGTAATTTCGATGGAAACAACCACGTAATCCGTAATCTCTACATCTCCTCCGGAATTTTTAGTTCTGCCGGATTGTTTGCCGAGACAGGTACAGCTGCCGAAATTCATAACTTGGCACTTGCACAAGGACAAATCTTCATAAATGGTGTCCATGATGTAGGTTCTTTCATCGGAATCAACCGCGGCAAGTTACACCACTGCTTCAATATGGCACAGATATTGGCCAATAATGGAGATCGAATTGGCGGTCTGGTCGGAACGAACGACGGTGAAATTTCCCATTCATACAATACAGGTATTATTACCAAAGCAAGAGATATGGTCGGCGGTCTGGTCGGCTATAATACCGCTAACGCTGTGATGAATTGGTGTTACAATACGGGTTATTGCAAAGGTGATATGACGATAGGATCACTCTTCGGCAAGAACGAAGCACCGGCAGATAATCTGACGAATATCTATTTCGATCAACAGACAACACGAATGGATGCGTGTGGTACCACTACCACAGCAGTAGATTTCTCATTGTTCACTGTTGTTAAGACAACAGACATGAAGTTGAAGTTTGCTGTTGATTCTACTATGGAAGAGTGGATTCGTCCTTCCAGAAACGCGTATCCCAAGTTAACCTGTTTCGGCAACTTGCCTGCAGCACAATTGTCCACCTACGCCATTCTGTTGGACGCACAGAACATGCCTATCGAGCGTGCAGACGCCGTTGGAACACCTAAGGATAGCAAGGCTCCACGTAAGTATTTCAACCTGGACTGTGAGGATAACAGTATAACCTGGACTTCCGGTAACGACGAGGTAATACATATCAATGGAACACTGGCAGAAACCCAACGTCCGTGCGGTAACCAGGAAGTATATCTTACTATTACAAACGGCAATGACGTTAAACAAATATATACGCAGGTACGCGGATACGAGACTTTCGATGCGGGTGATTTGCTGGATAGCAATATCGTTGTTACATGCTTGAAGCAACCGGGAGTAGCATTATATGACTACTGCGCCGGTAATAAGCCTAAACCAACCGGAGGTAAAGATGACGAACAAGACAACGTAGAAAAATCATACCAATATAGATTGATTCGCTATGCTGTGACCTTGGATGAAAACAACACAAGTATTTATGATCCGGTTGAAGGTGCAGACCTTTTGAGCGATTTGCACTTGGATGTGAACAACAAATATGTTTTGGTGCCGATAGATACTACGAGATCCTTGAGCCAAGGCGAGTATAAAAAATATACGGTAATCACAAAGACACCGGGCCTATTTGCATACAAACGCTATGTACATGATTATCAATGTACTACAACTTGGACCGAATCTCCGGGATGCGTTTTCTTACGAGTTCTCGAAGGCTTTGATCCGGGTAGTCTGTATGAGAAGGTCGATACTGTCTATGGTTTGCCTGCAGATACAGTTGTACTGAGCCAGGAAGACGCAACAGGCGGTGAAGGAAAGATCCATTACGGATGGGAAATGAGAAAGCGAGAAGTAAATTACTTTACCGATGAGGTAATATCAGAAGAATCATTCGGAAGTATGGTTTTTGCGCCAGACCCAAACACCGGTCGCCCAGTACCGGTAACGACAGTTACATGCCCTGTACATTTCACCGAACCGGGAGAATATATTTATACACGTTCTGTGAATGAGGAGACATGTAGTTCCGATTACAGATTTTCAAAAAATGACCATAGAATTGTAGTGTTTGACAGTTTGCGCGCAGGTTCCATCTCGCATATAGAAGAAAGTCTGTGTAGTCCGGATGTAACCGACACCATTATGGAAATAGATACGGTGTCAGGTGGTAACGGTGTATATAGTTATCGCTGGCTGTGCAACGGACAAGTGATTGATGACTGTGATTCCACTATACTCAACCTGTCTAACTTCCCGATGACGTATGGTCATACATATGTTTTCCGTCGCCAGGTAAAAGACAACACAGGCTTGATGGACTGGACAACATCGAAAGACTCGGTGGTATATACCATCTATGCCGCGTATAAAGCCGGTAGTGTGATTGCCGACAGCAAGCATGAATGCTACGGTCGTAAAGACGAGCTGTCGCTCCAAATGAAAGTGGACCAAAAAGAGGCTCCGCAGGGAGACGGCGGATTCTATTACTGCTGGTTGCTTTATCGCAACGGAGAGAAAACACCGTTTGATACACTCCGCTACAATCATGCCAACCTCGATACAACGGTTTTACTGTCATCCTTCCGTGGATTACGTTTGCCTGTATCGCTCGTTGCGCGCCGTGCGGTAAAAAATACACTATGCCCGAGCACATGGCAAGTTTCGGCTGATAGTGCTATGTGGAGCGTAGGCTACAACGATGTAACAAACAAGACCGTCACACCATGTACAGCAGATCTGCCATATCGCAATACATACAAATACCAAGACGGAAGAACCAAAGAATACGCTTTGCAAGACGGTGAGTCTGTCACTTTTGACGATGTAACCAAGGACGGTTGTTCGCTGACATACACTGTTACATGCAAGGCATACAGGCGACCGACAGTGGAGGTTCAACCTATCGTTTCTGCATGCCAGACCGATACGGCACTCATCTTCAGTTATAAAGTGATTGAGGGAAAACCGAACGCCTACGATGTCACCTTCTCAGACAATGCAAAAGCAGCAGGATTTGTTTCCATCAAGGGCGCAACTATTCCCGATAATAACGAGATTCACGTACCTGTTCCATCGCCTGCAGCTTACGGCAAATACGATTGTACCATCTTGTTCTATACCGCAACAAACAACGGAACTGCCGGATGTGTCAGCGAGGAGCAGAAACTGTCATTCTCGTTATACATGGAC
>JAEEHO010000358.1 GCA_016280845.1 Paludibacteraceae bacterium
ATTGACCACAATATCGGTTATACCCGCATCGCGCAGTCGCTCGATCTGCCACTGCAACAACGGCTTGCCGGCCAACGGAACCAGCGCCTTAGGCATTGTATCGGTGAGCGGTTTGAGTCGTGTGCCCAAGCCCGCAGCAAAAATCATCGCACGCATATCAAAGCCACTTATCAATTTTCCGTTCTCTATGAATCAAATGAACGTGCACACCGTATTTAGCGTGCAGACGTTTAGCCGTGTATTCAGCACAATAGACCGAACGGTGCTGGCCACCCGTACATCCGAACGATACTTGCAGATGGCTGAAACCGCGTTCCAGGAATCGCTCGACATGATGATCCACCAGTTTGTCCACCGACTCCAAAAAGGTTAGAATCTCGCCGTCTTGTTCCAAGAAATCAATCACCGGCTTATCCAAGCCTGTCAGAGTCTTGTACTCGTCGTATTTACCGGGATTGTGCGTACTGCGGCAGTCGAACACATATCCACCGCCATTACCGCTTTCGTCCGCAGGCAGACCTCGCTTGAACGAGAACGAATAGACGGTGACCGTGAGGTCCTCTGCGTTGGCCGAACAGCTCTGAGTCTCCTGATTCGGGCAAAGACGCTCTGCCAATTCGCGCAGATACGGATATTCCGGCAACTCCGCCAACACTTCGCGCAGGTTTCTCAGTGCATTGGGAATCGACTCCAAGAAATGCTGCTTGCGCTCGAAATAGCCGCGATAGCCGTAGGCGCCCAACACCTGCAATGTGCGGAACAGCACAAAACGCGGCAAAGCCTCGCGCCATTCGTCATTGGTTTCGGTCATTCGTCCGTTTGCCCATTCGCCATTACATTCATCCAGATAGGCATCAATCAACTCATCGCGCAGCGCCTGCGGTATATTCGCCTTGGCTTGCCAGAGGAATGACGCCACATCATACTGCGTCGGTCCGCGGCGGCCGCCCTGAAAATCGATGAAGTACGGTTGTCCGTCGCGCAACATCACATTGCGGCTCTGCATATCGCGATAGAGGAAGTAACCCCTCTCCTGCTCTCCCCTCAAGGGAGAGAGTATGTTCTCAACCAAACGGTCGAAATCATCTTCCAAACGCGGTTCGCTAAACTCGATCTTCGTTCCTTTCAGGAAGCAGTACTTCCAATAATTGAGATCCCAGCGCACGGAGCGTTCGTCCATAGCCGGCACGGGGAAGCACTTGGACCAATCCAATCCTTCCGCACCTATTAGTTGTATGTGCGCGAGCGCGCGTATAGTGCGTTCCAGCAGAGTCTTCTCTTCCGGCATAAAACATCCCGTCTCACGGCCATGCCGGATAGCATCAAAGAGCAAGGTGTCGCCCAGATCCTCCTGGGTATAACTCATCTCGTCGTCACTCACCCACAGCACATGCGGCACAGGCAAGCCTTTCGACGCAAAATGTTGCGCCAAATAGATGAACGCACGGTTCTCGTCGCGGTTGGTTCCCTCCACGCGAATGACAGTCCGGTTGCCGTCCTGCTCGCGCGTATACACTCTATTGCTGCCTTGCTGCTTGATCATTAGCATCTGAACTTAACCGCATGGTGGATACAGCTCACGCGGCACGGACCGATGATATTCTCCAGAATACCGTCCGCCTCGAACATGATATGCTTGCGATAGTTGATTTCTATCTCGCGTCCCACCAGCGGATAGATGAACGGCAGTTCGGTCAGTTTGCCGTTAAACAGGTTCGGCAATGCATTGAGTATCTGCATGAAAGTCGGTCTGCGGACAAACATAGCATGGAACACGCCGTCCTGCGGATCGGCCTCCGGGTTCTGGCGTATACCGCCACCCGAGAACGGACCGTTGCCTATGTTCATCGTGAACAGCATATCGTTCACAGCCTCCTTGCCGTCCACGGTCAGGATCATGTGTTGCGCCTTGTGCTTGATGACGGCACCAATCAGTCCGAACACATAATTGACGTGGTGACTGCCGATATAGTATTTGAGCGTCTCGGCCTTCTTGCAGCACAACGGATCCACACCGAAGCCCACCGAATTGATGAAATAGCGGTGATGCTCGATGCCATTGCGCCAATAGGTGACACAACCTATGTCTATAGGATGACTCTCGCCCTCGAAGAAACGACGGAGGCTCTCTTTGTGATTTTTAGTCAGGTTCCAGTAGCGACCCCAGTCGTTACCTGTTCCGCGCGGCATCAGACCGATATCTATCTTCGCACGCTGCTCCGGCGTCAGGTTGGCACGCATGATACCGTTAATAGCCTCACTCAGCGTACCATCGCCGCCGAGAATGAGTATCTCGTCGTACCCTTTCTCTACCAATTCGCGCGCCAGCTCGATGGCGTGACCTGCATACTTAGTTACTCGATAAGCAAAGGGCTGATGGCGTGTACGGAGCAACTTCCACAGATAGATGCGCTGTGCTCGAAAGGCCTTCTTGCCCGATTTGGGATTGATTATTATTCCTAACATGGTATTACCAAATTTCGCGAAATCGAGTGCAAAGGTACAACATTTTTTTGGAATGTACAAGATTTTTTGATTAATTATTTGCGTATATCATTTTTTTGTTGTAATTTTGCATGACATTTTGTCAGGTATCAATTATGACTCCGCAAGAATTACTAGCTATAAAACAGCGCTTTGGCATCATTGGCCAAAATGCGCAACTCAATCGCGACATAGAAATTGCCGTTCAGGTGGCACGTACCGACCTGAGCATACTCATCACCGGCGAATCGGGTGTAGGTAAGGAGCATTTCCCGAAGATCATACACGCCTACTCTGCCCGCAAACACGGCCCGTATTTCGCCGTCAACTGCGGTGCTATTCCGGAGGGAACGATTGACAGCGAACTATTCGGACACGAGAAAGGAGCCTTCACCGACGCCAAGAACGAACACAAAGGTTATTTTGAGATAGCCGACGGCGGAACACTCTTTCTCGACGAGGTAGGCGAACTGCCGCTGCAGACTCAGGTACGTCTGCTACGTGTCTTAGAAACAGGCGAATACATGCGAATGGGTTCGGCACAAGTGCGCAAGACAAACGTTCGCGTGGTGGCTGCCACCAATCTCAATATGCGTCAGGCCATTGATGACGGCCGTTTCCGCGAGGATCTCTACTATCGTCTTAATACTGTGGAGATTCGCGTGCCGGCGTTGCGCGAAAGAAAGGAAGATATACCTCTGCTGTTCCGCAAGTTCGCCGTTGATTTCTGCAACCGCTACCAGATGCCGCCTCTCTCGCTCAACGACGAGGCCACGCGACTGTTGCAGAGTGCCTACTGGCGCGGCAACATACGCCAGCTCAAGAACCTGGCGGAGCAGATTGCCGTGATCGAGATGGACCATCAGATCAGTGCCGAAACGCTCAGCAAGTATCTGCCCAAGGAGGAGAACCAGCAAGGCATCGTGCTGCGCACCAGCGCTGACATGCCAAGCGGCAAAGACTACTCGCACGAGATAGGTCTGCTCTACAATATGCTGATGAAGACCCAGCAGGAGTTGCGCGAACTGAAATCGCAGATGACCGGACACGAACCTGCGCCGCAACTGAGCGAACAGGTGGTGCAACCGCAGCCGCAAATGGCGCAACACGAAGTGGTGGAAGCCGAAGCGGAAATAGTGGGCAGCCGCAGTATAGAAGACACCAACCGCGAACTGATTCGCATCACGCTCGAGCAATGCGACGGCAACCGCAAGATGGCCGCAGCACGACTGGGCATCAGCGAACGTACGCTCTACCGCAAAATCAACGAATATGGATTATAATAGTTCTACACATACTAACGGCACTCCGGTCGGCAAAAGATTCATCGAGAGCATATCGGGGTTTTATCGGGGTTTTATCGGGGTTTTGCCCTTTGTACATTGTACATTGTACATCGTCCTTTCCATTGTCCTTTCCGGCTGCGCAATCAGTTTCAAGATGAACGGTGCCAATATCGACTACCAGACCACGCACTCCATCTCGATCGCCGATTTCCCGAACAACGCAGCCATGGTCAACCCGACGCTGAGCAACAACCTCAGCGAAGGCATACGCGACCTCTATCAGCGCCAGACACGACTGGAGATACTGCGCAAAGGCGGCGACCTGGAGCTGGAAGGCGAGATTGTCGGATACGATATATCGCAGGGCGCTATCTCTGCCGACAGCTATGCGTCGGAGAGCAAACTGACCATACGCGTGACGGTGCATTTCACCAACAACGTGCGTCCGGAGGAATCGTTCGACAAGACATATACGGTTTACCGAACATTCCCTGCAAGTAATCTGCTAACGGACGTGCAAGACGAACTCTGCGCCGCTATGATTACTGAAATAGCGGAGAATATATATAATGATACTGTAGCAAAGTGGTAATGCAGTACCTTCGGACTCCGCCTGATTATAGGCTAGACTCTGCTAACGCACAATCATCGCCTATAATCTTCCCCCGAAGCTACGTTCGCATAATCTTGCGAACGGCAATAATTAAAGATAAAAAATCTTTTTATACCAGCATAAACGATTTTTTTCATTTAATTCTTGCACATTCAAATTATTTGTAGTACCTTTGCAGCCGATTTTTGAGAATATAACAGTCTAAAATTGAAAATTTTATATAACTATGTACATTTTTATTACAATTCTTATCGTAATCGCCTCTATTCTGATTACCCTTTTGGTGTTGGTACAGAATAGCAAGGG
>JAEEHO010000036.1 GCA_016280845.1 Paludibacteraceae bacterium
AAGGGAACAACGGCCGTGCCGAATATCTTCCCGATTGCTCAACTGGATAACCAGACCATTACCACTTACTACGGTCGTCTGAACGCTATCACCCGTATCCACGTGGAGGCACAGGATGGTACAACCCAGGATTACAAGATCACATTCAATGTAGAGAAGTCGCACAACACCAAACTGGGTCGCCTGATCATTGACGGTGTTGACCAAGATGTTAATACGAACGACTATACATTTGATGTACCGTTCGGTACAGTCAATCCGTATGAGGTAAGCTACAAACCGGCTGAGGAAGGTCAGCTCATCCACTATATCGAAGCTCCGATCAGCGGTGAAACCAAAATCATCGTAACGAGCGAGAGTGGGGAAGCTAGCCGCACCTATTCTATCCGCTACAATGTAGCCGTACCGGAAGGTGCTAACCTCATTAAGAAAGTGAACTATAGCTACGTAGATAAGAGCGATGCTGTACATACCGGTTCGATTACTCCTAAGAAGGGTGAGAATATCGTTGACCTGCCGTACGGTGCTAAGTCGTTCGAGATTACCGGCTATGAGAAGAACTACAACGAGCAGGCTGTTACCTTCTACAACGGTGGTATCCGTCGTGGCGCTAAATTGATAGCTATTTCCAACCGTGAAGACGAGGATGAAGTGGAATATACGATTGTTCCGCGTATACCAGAGTATGACAATACCGGCAAATTGAGCGACTTGAAGTTCAAAGGAACTACTGTGCCTAACTTCCGTCCGGATGTATATAACTATATAGTCAATGTAACCGCGCAACCGGCAGCAAGTGACTTCGTTGGTACTGCTTATGATGGTAAAACGGTAACCAAGTCTAGTTTGGATAACAAGAAGAAACAGATTACGCTTACTGTAACCGGTGGCGAGACTTATAGTGTCTGCTGGTTCTATGCAGACGATAAAGATCCGTTTGACTTCTCGAATACTTGGGTTAATGCTGGTACTACAGGTTCTAAGCCTTCCGCAGATTGGGTGGTTGTGGCTGATAAAACATCAGGACATACATATGAGATTGCTGGCTATCCAATCCCGTATACATCTGGTCTTGAGGTTTCTCAAAGTGGAGAAAACGCTGTATTGCTGGCTTCTATTCGTCAAGCAGCTATACGTGCTACCATACCGGGTATGATGACATTGGGTGACATGAGTGTCACTGTTAAAAGTGGAAGTCTGTTTGGATGTAATTCTTCGTCTTCTGTGACCGTTAATGCAACAAATGGTGTGCCATTCCGAAATACTCCGGAGCAACTCACGTTCCAGTACAACGCGCTGAGCGGTTCGGGAATCAATGCTTGGAGTGTTAAAGTATGGATGAGTAATGGTAGCGCATTAGGAACCGTTGCTACATATAGTGGAAACTATAGTGCATCAGGTCTGAAAAATGCAGCGATAAACCTGAATTATCCTTCCGGTAATGTGGCACAAATCAATGCAACGCTTAATTCTTGCGGAACGGAGAATGCCGGTAGCATGGGTGGCTTGAATGATAACCAGAACTCCCGTCTGCTTCTCCAGAACATGCACTTGACTTACAATTCGGCGTTGAATGCAGCTACCGTTAATGGTAAGACTGCAACCAAGAGTGGCAACACCTTCACTTATACATTGGGAGCAAACGAAGTGATCGTTGGTCTTCCTTCGCTGAAGTTCACCGGTGCTGTACACGACCAAATGCAGACCATCGAATGGCTCAACAATGGTGAGTGGGTGAACGGTGAATTGAAAGCAAAGGTGGTTAACTACGGTGAGAATGCGTTCGCAGAGAAGCGTGATAGTACAATCTATACCGTTGTTCTCAAACGTAACGCGGTTACTTCGCTGAACTACACGGCTACCTTCGGCGGCTATGCTACTACCGAGAAGGGCGATACTACCTTCGTCAATATGCCGTTTGGCACCAAGGCGCTACCGGACTTCAATATTGATCCGGAGAGCGTACACCAACTCTTCGATATCCAGAAGAAGAACAACAACATAACCGTTACGGTTAAGGCTGAGAACGGCGCAACCAAGAAGACCATCTATGTCTTCCGTGAGGTTAAGTCCAACGACGCTGCGCTGGAGACTGTTGACCTTGAGGACAAGCACGGCAACAGCGTAACCTACGAGACGGTAGATGCTACCAACCGTATCTACAAGGTAACGGCTAACGAGATGCCGAATATCGTTTACGAGAAGAAGGATGGTATCTATCAGTTCGTTGACTTGAAGTACACTCCTGCTGGTGCTACATTGACCGTAACTGCTGAGGACGGCAAGACCAAGCAGACCTATACCTACAATCTCGTTAAGCCGACTGTCGTTTCCAATGGCCAAATCGAGCAGTTCGAGGTCAACGGTACTCCGATGTCTGAACTCGGTATGGCTAACTACTCGTGCTCTAAGGTTCGTCTGAACAGCGGCGATACACTGACCTTCGCTCGTAAGTTCGAGAGTGACTCGGTGGTATTCATCCAGAGTCCGACCAAGATGGAGTGGCAAGTTTACGGTACGGAGAACAAGACCTATACTTGGACTTATCCTACCACACCTTCCACCAACGCACTCCTGGGCGATATATTGGTTAACGGTTCTTCGTATAGCGAGTTCCAACCGACCATGTACGACTACTCGGCTTCGCCTATCTGCTCTGACAATACCGTATATATCACCACTGTTGCTGCTGAGAAGGAACAGACGATCACCGTATCGCAGAACTTCGTAAACAACGGTGTGGACTACAATATCACTGTAACGGCTGCTGACAATGCTACTACTAAGACCTACAAACTGCGTATTGATCCTATCAAGAGCGACAATATGAACCTGGCAGGTATCTTGGTTGACGGTGCTCCTATCAGCGGATTCAGTGCTGACAAGCTTAACTACACCGTTACTCTGCCTGCTGTCGGTGCCAAGAAGGCCGTTCCGCAGATGCCGTCTATCACATACCAGGCCGGCCATAAAGGACAAACGGTTGACTTGACTCCGGGTGCTATCGGCGAACTCGATCCGACCATCATCAATGTGGCAAGCGAGAAGGGTAACAGCCAGGAGTATAGCGTTACTGTATTGGCTGAACCGAGCCACTGCGCTGAACTGACAGGTATCATGATCAACGGTGCTGCTATCGCAGACTTCGAGCCGGGTCGTCACTACTACTCGCTCGAGTTGAATACCGCTAATATCGATGTTCAGTACGCTGCTGACGATAAGTTCCAGACCTATCAAGTTCAGGAGAATGGTTACAACCGCACTATCCATGTAACGGCTGAGGACGGTACAACCACTTCGGACTACTTCGTTAATATCTATGTTCAGACTCAGTCCAGCGATGCTACGCTGAGCAATATTCTGCTCGAGCAGGACGGTCAGATGGTTGAGCTGGTTGACTTCCAACGCGCACTCAACCCGTCGCTGAAGTTCGAACCGATGCAGCACAGCTACGATATCGCCCTTCCTGCAGGTAGCACCGTGGCTCCGGCTGTCAGCGCTCAACTCAAGATGGACGGTCAGCAAGTTGAGATCAGCAAGAACAAGATGGTTGTTACTATCACCGTTAAGGCTGTAGATGGTACGCCTAATGAATATACGCTCAACTTCGTTGTTCCTAAGTCGAAGGACGCTAATCTGGGTATGATCTTCCTCGACGGTGATTCGCTCAAGGGCTTCACTCCTGACTATTACTTCTATCAGGTTGAACTGCCTGTCGGCGTTCACTCGCTGCCGGAAGTAGGTGCTCAGAAAGGCGAGGCTCGTCAGAACGTAGTGATCGATCCGCTGGATATGGATCGCCTGCAAGCTACTATCCATGTGGCTGCCGAGGATACCACGATGAAGAATACCTACGTCGTTGTCTTCCACTACACACGTTCGGATGTCAATACGCTGGATATGGTCTTCGTGGACGGTGATTCGCTCCGTACGTTCCGACCGAACACCTTCTTCTACAACGACTCGCTGCCTGTCGGTACGATTGCCTTCCCTGAAATCAGTTGGACTGAGGGTGACGATTGGCAGAAAGTAGAGATTGACACACTGCTGAGCGATGCTAACAATCTGCTCCGTCAGATTCAGGTAACCTCTGAGAGTGGTAAGAAGAATACCTATACGTTCCAATACTCAATCTGCAAGTCGGCTGTTGATACGCTGCAGATGCTCTATATCGACAACAAGCCGCTCGAAGGCTTTGCTGCTACGCAGAACGAGTACACACTCACCCTGTCGGCTGCTTATGCTAACGAACTGAACGGTGCACTGCCTAACATCGAGTACCTCGAGGCTGATACGGCTCAGACCGTGCTCGTATCGCAGGCTCCGGATTCGTTGAGCGGTAAGTCGCTCGGCTACAAGTCGCTCATCTCGGTTACTGCCGCCTCGGGTGCAATGCGTATCTACTCTATCCACTACAACGTAGAGCAGTCGTCCGATGCAAGCCTCAACATGATAATGTTGGCTGGCAAACCGATCGACGGTTTTGACTCGCAGAAGACTACCTATCGTATGGATATCGATTCACGCTCGACACTGCCTGTTGTCACTGTAGTTAAGAAGGAGAACGCACAGACCTATGAGATGTCTATCTCCGGCGATACTATCGTCATCGATGTATATGCTGAGGACGGTACACTCCAAGACTACGTACTTGCCTTCAACCGCGAGTTGTCTGACAACGCTCAGGTTCAGAGCATCAACGTAGAGGGTCACCCTGAGTTCCTCTATCGCTTCACTCCGAACGAGTACGACTATTCGTTGAAGTTGCCGTACGGCGAGGATACTATTCCTAACGTAACTGTTTTGGTTCAGGATACCATGCAGACCGTTATGGATCCGTACGCACTGGATACGCTGGATAACGGAGACATCAAGATGACCATCTCTGTGATCGCACCTAACGGTTCCGACGAAGCAGACTATACCATCATCTTCCAGTTCGTTAAGAACAACGATGCATTGCTCAAGGATATCGTCCTCGGCAGCCAGTCGCTGAACGGCTTCCAGAGTCTGCTGACCGACTATGTCTATGCTCATCCGTTCGGCTCTGACTCAACCGACTTCTTCGGCGCAGACAGCCTGTCGTACGTACTGAGCGACTCGCTGGCAACCGCTACGGTAACCGTTCAGGAGGATGGTACATTGCTCATCACTGTTGTGGCTCAAGACGGTACAACCGAGAATACCTATTCGATCCGTCAGATCATTGCTAAAGATAACGACTGCGCCCTCAAGGCCATCATGCTGGACAACATGCTCATCCGCGGCTTCGATCCGGAGATCACGTTCTATACTCACCTCCTGCGTGATGGTGACGTACCGCCTTCGATCACTGCTATCGCACGTTCGGAGAACGCAGAAGAACCGTCTGTCGGTATCGCTGCTGCCAACGACACTTGCCGCATCATCTGTACGGCTGAGGATGGTTCAGAGCGCCGCTACTACATCCACTTCGCTGTTTCGGGTATTGACGCAGGTCAAACTCCTACAGCTGACGATGTGATCCTGAAGCGTATCCCGCACACCTTCTCGCTGTTCGCTGCTTCGATCCGTCTGGGTGTTTCCTTCGCACTCTATGACCAGAGCGGTCGCTTGCTCTACATGGCCGAGCAGATGCCGATGGCTAACCCGAACGACGTAGAAATCGCTACCGACCCGATGCGTGAGTGCGAGCAGGTTGCCGATGTCGTCGCAAGCGAAGAGAATGGTATCATCATTCCAATCAATCCGGGTGAGATCTATATGTACGCATTCTACATGAAGGATGGTAAGAAGACCAGAATCGTCAAGTCGGGTAAGATAGCTGCAGACTATCTGCCGGCAAATACCACCCTTGCACAATAAGCCGCAAGGCTTTCCCAACCAAGAGGGCGACCCGTCAGGGCCGCTCTCTTGATTTTTTGCTAATTGGTTGTTAGACGTCAGAGTTCAGCCTTTCAGTTTCCCGTCGGGGTCTTGTCGGGGTTTTATCGTGGTTTGCAAATCCGCCGCAAAGGTACGTCAAACATTTTACTTTTTCCAAATTTTTTCGCAAAAAAATTCAAAAAAAATGTGCAAGAATTGCAGAATTGCAGAATTGCACATCTGTGTGGCTAGGTAAAATCCTCATTATAATAATATAATATATATTATATTATATATAATGGCCAAAATAGGAACCTACATGAATGTGCAATTTTGCAATTTATGCAATTTTTGGTCTCTGTGTCTTTTCCTAAATTTAGTAGACAGTTTTAGGTTTATTTTCCTAAGATAATTGACAGATCCCAAGAAAAACCATCAATGCGAAGCCATATGTCTAACAAAGTCAATGGATAAGGTTTTGTCAAGGAGTTGTCTTAATCAACATGGTACAAAAAACACATCCGGCCGATGGTCGGATGTGTTTGGTTGTTAGGGTATCCGTTATCTAGAATTCCGGAAAGCCTTGTTTTTATTCAGCCTCTTCAGGCATTGCAGTTGCAGGCTGATCATTCATCTCTACCTGAACTTGCGACTCTTGCTCAGTAGCTGCTTGGCGGCACTTGGTGAAACCGGCGCCTGCGATACTGAGAACTGCGATGATGGCAATCAGCGTCCAGGTCGCTTTCTCAAGGAAGTCTGCTGTACGCGGAGCGCCCATTACCTGGTTGCCGCTTGCGAAACCGGCAGCCAGTCCACCACCCTTGCTATTCTGTACCAACACCAAAAGGGTAATCAGAATAGAGGCGATTACGATAAGAATTGTAATAAAAATGTACATAGTTATATAAAATTTTCAATTTTAGACTGTTATATTCTCAAAAATCGGCTG
>JAEEHO010000359.1 GCA_016280845.1 Paludibacteraceae bacterium
CCGAAGGACTGTCCGCGGCACGGTAAGTGCTGCGAGTGCGTGGCGCACCATAGAGCGCACGGGAAAAAACTGCCCGTCTGCCTCCGCGGTATAGAGTGGGAGCAGTAGGCAGTACATCATCCGGTTAAACCGGGGTATAGTGATGGGTGTACGGAGGTCAGTCATCTACTATTTTTACCCAAAGTCTTGTACATTCCAAAAAAATGTAGTAATTTTGCAGGCGATTATGATACAAGTCAAAGATATACATAAGTCGTTTGGAGATTTGGAGGTGCTGAAGGGCGTCAATCTCGAGGTGCAGAAAGGCGAAGTGGTGGCTATCGTCGGTAAGTCCGGCGCAGGCAAGACCACATTGCTGCAGATAATAGGCACGCTGGACCGTCCGACATGCGGACAGGTGCTGATTGACAATACCGATGTGTTTGCACTCAATGATTCACAATTGGCTGCTTTTCGCAACAAGCATATAGGTTTTATCTTCCAGTTCCACCAATTGCTGCCCGAGTTCACAGCTCTGGAGAACGTGTGCATACCTGCTATGATTGCTCGTGAGAAGGAGTCCGACTATAGGCTGCGTGCCGAGCGTCTGTTGTGCGAACTGGGTCTGAAGGACCGCATGAACCACAAGCCGAACGAGTTGTCGGGCGGCGAGAAACAGCGTGTGGCAGCAGCGCGTGCGCTGATGATGCAACCGACCATCATTTTAGCTGACGAACCTACCGGCAGTCTGGATGAGAAGAACAAACAGGAACTGAGTGAACTGTTGCTGCACTTGCGCCAACAATATGGCCAAACCATCCTGCTTGTGACGCATGACAAGGAACTGGCGCAGATGTGCGACCGCGTGATAGAAATCAAAGACGGAGTGATAGAATGAAAAAGATAATCATTGTTAATTATGTGTTATTGGCATGGTTTCTTGTTCTGACAGGGTGTCAGAGCAAAAGAAACTATTGGCCCAAAGAAAGTGAGATGGAAACGCAGGAAATCAATATCGTGCGCTTTGACAATGCTTTGCTGAATGTTCATCCTGTGTCAGTGGCGCAAGATATACGTGTGCTGTACGACGAGTACCCGGACTTCATGCCGGCTTTTGTAGAAGATATATTGGGTATTCCGGCCGAAGATACGACGTATCTGGAGCAGGCGCTGCCGCAGTTCCTCAATGACACCAACTACGGTTTCCGTCAGACCAACGCGCGTGAACAGGAAGTATTTGCCGATATCAGCACTCTGCAAAAGAGTATCAATAGGGCTTTCACCCGTATTCATTATCTTTATCCCGAAATGGAGATACCTGCGCTCTATCTATATGTGTCCGGTTTCAACGCACCTGTTTACTTCGGCGAGGATCTGATAGGTGTCGGTACGGACATGTATCTTGGAAGCGATTACGAATACTACAATCGCGTGGTGTATGAGTACCAGAAACAGACCATGCGCCCGGAATGTATTCCTGTGGATGTAGTGAGCGCTTATCTGTTCCGCAATCTGCCTTACACCAGTACCAAAAGCCGTCTGCTGGACCAGATGCTCTATCGTGGCAAGATTATGTACCTGACAGCGCAGATCTTCGACGACATACCCGAATACGAAGTGATGGGTTATACCAAGGAACAGTGGAAATGGTGTGTGCAGAACGAACGCGCTATCTGGCATCTGGTGATGGACAAGCGTGATCTGTTCAAGGCTGAGAGTCTGGTGCTGACCAGCTACCTGAATGACGGTCCGTTCACCTCCGAGGTATCGCAAGACTCGCCCGGACGTCTGGGTATATGGTTGGGATGGCGCATTGCAGAGAGCTACATGGAACATAATGCGGACGTCACACTCCAGGAACTGATAGCTGAACCCGATGCCCAAAAGATTCTCGAGGAGAGTTTCTATAAGCCGTAGTACAATGGCGAATGGCCGAAAGGTTAGAGGGTACAGGTTACTGAATTTTAACGATGAAAAGAGAAGAATTCCCTATATTGAACGAACAAGTACATGGACGCAAGTTGGTGTACTTGGATAATGCTGCTACCAGTCAGAAGCCGCAGTGTGTGGTCGATGCCATCGCTGAGGCTTACAGTCGGTGGAACAGCAATATTCACCGTGGTGTGCACCACTTGAGTCAGATAGCGACACAGAAGCACGAAGATGCACGCAAAGCGGTAGCACAGTTCATCAATGCTCGCAGCAGCGATGAGATTATCTTTACCAAAGGAACAACCGATAGCATCAACGCCCTGGCGTTCAGCATCGGTGAGTTGTTGTTGCACGAGGGCGACGAGGTTATCGTCAGCGGTGTGGAACACCATTCCAATATTGTGCCGTGGCAAATGGCGTGTGAGCGCAAAAAATCAACACTGCGGCACATTCCCCTGCGCGAGGATTTATCGCTCGATATAGAGGCTTTTAAGGGCCTTCTGAGCGATCGTACCAAGGTGGTTAGTGTTGCACATGTGAGCAACGTGCTCGGAATCATTCAGCCGATAGAGGAAATTATACGCTTGGCGCACGAGCGCCATATACCCGTCTGCATCGACGGCGCACAGAGCGTTCCGCATATGTCGGTGGATGTGCAGGCATTGGATTGCGACTTCTTGGCTTTTTCCGGTCATAAGATGTACGGCCCCACGGGAATAGGCGTGCTCTACGGTAAACGCGAATGGCTGGAGCAACTGCCGCCGCATGAGGGTGGAGGAGAGATGATCAACCATGTGCGCTGGAGCGGAACGACCTACAACGATCTGCCGTATAAGTTCGAAGCTGGTACGCCTAACTACGTAGGTAGCCATGCGCTGCATGTGGCAATGGACTATATCCGGGCAATAGGCTGGGAGACGCTGGAGCAACACGAGCACGACCTGACGCACTACTGCGAGCAACAACTGAGTGCTATCGATGGTGTGCATATCTATGCAGCCGGCATGCCGAAAGCCGGAGTTGTCAGTTTCAATCTGTTCAACAACGGCCAACTCATCCATCCGTTTGATGTAGGTACATTGCTTGACCAGCAAGGTGTAGCTGTGCGCACCGGCCATCACTGTGCCGAACCGCTAATTGACGATATGGCTGTTCCCGGTACCGTGCGTGTGTCGTTCGGCCTCTACAACGATCGCTCGGATATAGATACCTTCATCGCTGCCCTCAGAAGAGCACAAATGATGTTGTCGTGAAGCGTCTTTTCCATGTCATTTTGGTTTTGCTCATGTCCCAATGGGCAATCGGCAATGAGCCTTCTTCCATCTGCATTGTGTCCTACAATGCGGAAAACCTCTTTCATCCCGATTGCGACAGTATCAATCCCGACACTTCTTTTACGCCGCAAGGCGAACGTCATTGGAGTTACACACGCTATTACCGCAAGGTGGAGAACATAGCGCGTGTGCTGACCAATATCGGTGGATGGAATGGTGTGGATATAGTGGGGTTGCAGGAAGTGGAGAGTGCCGCCTGCGTGAAACGTCTATGTTATACTTTGCGTCGTGGCGAATATGACTATGTGCATTACGATAGTCCTGACAGCCGAGGCATAGATGTTGCGCTCATTTATAGGAAAGCGAAGTTTACTCCGATTTTATCGAACCGATTGCCTGTCGATTTGGGCGACCAACCTACGCGGGACATACTCTACGTGTGCGGATTGACCGAAGGTTATGATACTTTGCATCTGCTTGTCTGCCACTTGCCTTCTCAGTTGGGCGGTGCGGCTGAAACCGAATGGAAACGTGCTGAGGCCAAGCGTGTACTACAGGCGGTGGTCGACTCGATTCTATCGGCACAATCCGGTGCGCGCATCATCGTCATGGGCGATATGAATAGCTCGCCCATGGACGATATACGTGGTCTGAGCAACAGGATGATGGCGTTCGGTAACGCCGGAACGCACAAGCACCAAGGCCGATGGACATGCCTCGACCAGTTCTATACGTCGCCCGCGCTCAGCAAGGCGAGTGTGTATATCTATGACGCTTCGTGGATTCAGAAGTCGGACGAGAAGTACCTCGGCACCAAGCCGAAAAGATGCTACATCGGCTATCGTTACCAAGACGGCTTCTCCGACCACCTGCCTATAGTGATGATGATCAGTGAGTCTGTAGTTGCTCGCTGATGTTTTCTATCTCTTGTTTGCATCGGTTGAGCAATGCAGTGGCTTCGGCTGCCACACGCTTATATTCATCTACACCGATAGCTTCGCTCTGTTCCAATTGTGCAATCAACGCCTCTGCGCGTTTCATTGCTTCGTCATATGATAATTCTTTCTCCATATCCTGTAACCCGTAACTTGTTACCTTTCGTTCTTATTTTCCCTTTCCTTTGATGAGCACATCAATGGTGAAGAACAGTATCTTCAGGTCGAGCAGCAACGACATATTTTCCACATAGACGATGTCGCAGTTCAGTCGTTCTATCATCTTCTCCATTGTGTCGGCGTATCCTACGCGTATCGGTCCCCAGCTGGTCAAACCCGGTCGAACCTTGTATATCAAGCAGTAATACGGCGCTTTCTCCATTATCTGTTGCACAAAATACGGACGCTCGGGGCGCGGGCCGACGATGGACATATCGCCACGCAGTATGTTCCACAGTTGCGGCAACTCGTCCACTCGGTATCGCCGC
The DNA here is from genome assembly GCA_016280845.1 of Paludibacteraceae bacterium. GTDB lineage: Bacteria > Bacteroidota > Bacteroidia > Bacteroidales > Paludibacteraceae > Colicola. Next base: position 4,609 of record JAEEHO010000359.1, read on the forward strand.
ATCCATCGGCCTATCGGTGTGATACGCGGGTCGTTGTCTTGCGTAATATGGGGAACGCCGTCGGCTTCGGCCTGCACAATCATAGTGCGGAATTTGTATATGGTGAATGGTATGCCATATTTGCCGATACGCTCCTGACGGTAGATGACGGGTCCGGGCGAAGACCGATGTACCAGAATAGCCATGATAGCAAAGAACGGTGAGAGCAACGCCAAACCGAGGAACGAGCAGACGATATCAAATGTGCGTTTGATACATAGTTCGGCATCCAGCATGTTGTAGCCGGTTATCTGTACCAGCGACGGCCTGTCCAGTTGGCCTATACGTGCGGCACCTGTCAGCATGTCATACACACGTGGAACCATACTAATTTCGCACGACAACGGGTAGAGACATGCTATGACGCGGTATAGTTGCTCTGGCGAATCGGATGGCATGTCTATGATCACCTCGTCCTGCTCGCCGCGTACCAATTGTCGGGCTTCTTCTACCGAGTGAATGGTGACGTTGCGCATGATACCGCGGCGACGTGAGAGTAGGGTGATAATCAGACGTGGGATATAGCTCAGCACAAACTGCAGACCGAACAGCACCAATAGGCTGTTCACATAGCGTTGGTAGTTGACCACCTTGTCGTCAATGATGATGATAAAGAAGAACAATAACGATATCACGGCTGCTGATATCAGCGTGCGCAGAAACTCGCGCCACAGCGGTTTTTGGAACGGACGCAGGTAATAGCCCGACATGTAGTAAACCGACAGGCATACAATGGGGTATATCAGCAGCGGCATCAGAAAACTGAAAGCCGGTATCAACACTTCGTCCACACTCCATACGCGGCCGTCATACACCAGCCATCTGAAGGCCAGAAAGCACAGCCATACTGCCTCGCTGCTGATCAGGTCGGCTATGATATACCATAATTGTTGTTTGCGTCGCAGATCCATTTCAATTTACCATTTTGTCTAACATCTAACTCCTACCAGCGCAGCGGTCTAACTTCTGATGATTACAAATGTGCCGTCGGCGTTCAGCTTGATGATCGTGCTCGGTTCATGCGGCGTGTTATCCTCGCGGCGGAACCGGCAAACATAGTCCGCTCCGTCCAATATAGCCTGGCTGATTTCTTCAAAAAAATGCGCTGTGGGTTCGCCGCTGATGTTGGCGCTGGTTGACACTATCGGATGGCGCAAGCGTGCGCATAGCGCATGACTGAACGGTTCGTCGGTAATACGTATTCCTATCGAACCGTCTTCGGCTATTAGATTTTGTGCCAGATGGCGTGCATTCGGATAGATAAGCGTCAGCGGCTTTGCCGCATCATCCTTTGTCATTTGTCCATCGTCCCCTCGTACATTAAGCAACATTTCCGCCGTCTCCGGCACATCCACATAGTAGTCCAATTTGGCTACTGAATCCAGCAGCACCAGCATTGACTTGCTGTCTTCGCGCTGCTTGAGCGTGTATATACGGCGCACAGCGTCCGCGTCGGTCGCGTCGCAGCCGATGCCCCATACCGTATCGGTCGGGTAGACAATGATACCTCCGTTGCGCAGCACCTCAAGTGCCGCCTCCAAATCTTCTTTATCGTAACGTGTTAAATCCATATACTTAAGCCTTTCATCTTTCGTCTTTCGCCGTTAAGATGCCGCAAAGGTACTACAATTTCCTTGATTTTGCAAACACTACTTGCAATTTTTACGTTTTTTAATCAAAAAAACGCACCAGATTTGCACAATTGCGATTTTTGTAGTACTTTTGCAGTCGGTTAGATAGGGTCTGTTGGGCAGGCCCTTGTGAAAATGCGTTTTAAAAAATAATTCATTTAATAACAAATATTCATATCTTATGAAAAATGTAGATCTTACCAAGTATGGTATCAATGGTGCAACCGTTATTGCACACAACCCGTCGTATGAGTTTCTCTTTGCTGAGGAGACCAAACCTGAGTTGACCGGCTATGAGAAGGGTCAGCAGACTGAGCTGGGTGCAGTTAACGTAATGACCGGTATCTACACCGGCCGTTCGCCTAAAGACAAGTACATCGTTATGGACCAGAACTCTAAGGACACCGTTTGGTGGACCACAGAGGGTTACAAGAACGACAACCACCCTATGTCCGAGGATGTTTGGGCTAAGGTGAAAGAGTTGGCTATCAAGGAGTTGAGCAACAAGAATCTGTACGTAGTTGATGCCTTCTGCGGTGCTAACAAAGACACCCGCATGGCTGTTCGTTTTATCGTAGAGGTAGCATGGCAGGCTCACTTCGTTAAGAACATGTTCATCCAACCTACCGATGAGGAGTTGGAGAGCTTTGAGCCGGACTTCATCATCTACAACGCTTCGAAGGCTAAGGTAGAGAACTTCAAGGAGCTCGGTCTGAACAGCGAGACTTGTGTTGCCTTCAATACTACCAGCCGTGAGCAGGTTATCCTGAACACCTGGTACGGTGGTGAGATGAAGAAGGGTATGTTCTCCATGATGAACTACTACCTGCCTCCTCAGGGCATAGCTTCCATGCACTGCTCCGCCAACACCGATATGAACGGCGAAAACTGCGCGATATTCTTCGACCTCTCCGGCACCGGCAAGACCACACTGTCCACC
>JAEEHO010000360.1 GCA_016280845.1 Paludibacteraceae bacterium
GTACCGGTGTACAACTTGCTTTGGTACTTGATCACTCCGATCAGACCCACGCAGAACAAGAACATACCTAATACCGGGTTGGCCAAGAATCCCCAACCGGCAATGCCGATGAGTACACCCGCGAAAATAGACCGCTTAATCAATTCAAAGAAGTGCATAGTTTGATTGCTTGTTTTTGTAATTTGTTAGTAGATTATTAGTGAATTAAAAATAGTGGTCTAAAACAGACTAATACCAAAAACGGTACAAAATTACAACAAAAAAACGACATACGCAAGCGCGCACGCCGTTTTCTTATATTTGCTATATCCATTCGTCAATTTGCCGCTTCTCTTATTTTTCTTCCCGTTACGTCATACACTTTTCCGCCTCGCTTAATGTACAACGTTCCGTCTCTCAGTTCTTTCACTGGTTTGCCACCTTCCATATGCAGATTTTCGATGGCTTGTTCCTTTCGAATAGAACGGTATTTTGCAACATAGGAGGCATCCGCCGTAACTATGCTAAGTTGCGGGTTCCAACCATCGAAGACGTAGGTATATTCGTCGTCCTCCGGGCGTGTAGGTGTTTCGCCTGTATAGACCGGCATCTCGTTTTCGGGAACTTGCAGAACCAGTAGTACCGAGTCATCCCAATTGAGGAAGGTAACAGTATACTCGACAACCGGTGGCGCCGGACGAGTAGTGAGGTACAGAGACCTGTTTGCAAGATAACCATTCACCTGTGAAGACATTACAAATACCATTACTTCATATTCCGTTTCCGGATCAAAGCCCGATACAGTGAATATCTGCTCGTTATTACCCTCAAATGGAATACTGTCCAGTGTTTGAGTTTCGCATGTAGTATAGTTAAACGCGTTTACTTTCAGACTGGAAATTGGTGCCGAACCGAAGGCGTCAAAGTGCACCTTCAGCGTCATCTCTCTTGCGCCGACAGCTACCGTATCCGCCGTAAAGATTGGTTCAACATACAGATACGGATCGTCTATAATGATATTCGTCCAGCCCTCGCTTCTCGTCGGATAGTACGTCACGTGCCCTACAGCATCATAGTAGAACGGGCGTACGCGGTATTTGCATTCTCTTTTGGCGCCGTAGTTGAGCAAGATCGTATCGGCATAGAAGTCTAATAGATAAGGTCCCCCATCTTGTATTGTAGCTTTGATTCGCATCGTGTCGCCAAAAGGGGTATAATAATTCTCGCATGCCTGTATCTCGAAGCCCAAACCGTCTGTCAAACCGGGCGTATTGATATAGGACGAGAAGCGGAAGAACGAGTCCGCACGCTGTACCGTGGCGGAGTTGATCTCTAAAGCTTTCGTGGTCACTGTCAGCGGGAAACGTTCACGGTCTCCCGCGGTAGAAACGGCATAAATGACCAAGTCATATTCGGTCTGCGGTTTCAGGCCTACTATGTATCCATGTGAATTCGACCCCGGATACATCACCAGTTCATAGTCCTTTGCTTCCAAGTGGTCAATCTTATCCGCATCATTTTCAGATTGAATAGAGACTTCAGCCGTTGATGCTGACACTCCCGAATTTCTGAGAGAAAAATTACCGATATGGCAATTGAGTTGCGACCAATGCTCCGTAGATGTATAAGAATTGAGTGTACCTAACGCTACATATACTTTCTCCAGCGCTGCAGGGAACGTGTGAGCACCAATGGTCGGTGCTATACGCGTATCGATACGAACGGTATTACATGATTTCGCATGAACGAAGGCGGAATCGCCAATCGACTTCAAATGCGCCGGCAAAGTAATCGTGCTCGTCCAAATGATGTTTCGGCCGAGGAAAGCCGCTTTGCCTATCCGCTCCAACGAATCCGGCAGTGTAGCCGGGAAATTTTTGCTGGCGCTGTTGATACCTACATTATAGATGGCAAACGCATCGTCGCCGATATACTCCAGCGTTTGAGGTAAGCCTAAGCCACTACCTGCACTCATGGAAGATTTCGGGCAATCGGCAAAAGCGTAGTTGCCGATATGCTCTACTGGGGCATCCCGGAATTGGATATATTCTACATTCGGACAACCGGCAAAAGCGGAATCACCGATGTATTTCAAGTTGCTTGGGAATTTTATCGCTGTAGGTCCTTGCAGCCCGACAAAGTTCGCCGCTCCGATATAGGTTAATGCACTCGGGAGCTCTTGTGTCCAAACCGGTGTATGGGTGCATCCGCGGAAAGCATAATCCTCAATCCGTGCTATGTTATCCGGCAATGTAGGCACAACCAGATTCTTGCATCCATCGAATGCGTAGTAACCTATTCCGGTTAGGCTCTCCGGGAAACTAATGGAGGTTAACATCGTATCGCCCACAAAGGCATACATACCGATAGTCGTGATACCTTCGGCAATCGTACAACTAACGATGGAATCGCGCAACAACCACCATCCGTAATAGTCTTGGTTACAGAAAGCAGGCATCGGACCGCGACCGGTTAATTCCAGTGTTTTGGTTGCCGTCGTGTATTGCCAATGAATGAGGCTCATACTCAAATCCCCGCTATAGACATCCTGATGACGATAGTGTATGTCGAACGTATTCCAAACCGTGTCTGCCGCCCAAGCTTTGTAATCTGAGTAGGGAACGATAATCTGTTTCGTGCCGAAGACGTAGAATTGGAAACTCTCCGGCGTCACAGCTGGTACTTGCCCGTTCCATGCATCCATGGTCAGTGAGTTGAAGGACGAACTGTAAAAGGCACGTCCGTCAATCTGCTCCAAGCCTTCCGGCAACGAGAAATAGATGTCTCGTACCGAAAAAATATGGCTGAGTGCATATTCTCCGATCCGCCTCACCGCTGTCGGTATAGGCAACGTGTATTCGCCAGGATAGTCTCCCACCTCCGCGTATATTTTTCGCTCAGGAAACTTCACCAACAACGTCGTGTCCTTCGTGTATAGTACGCTATCCACAATCGTATAATGTGTATTTGTTTCCGGCACGTCAATTGCCTGCAAGCGTGCGCAATGAAGAATTCCTCCCAAGGCGAACGTATCCAGCGCCTCCGAGAAATGAACGCGAACCAAGTTCGGACAGTTTTCTATCGCTGCGGAATCAATTTCTTCCACTCCGGGAAGAATAATCTCCGTAAACTTTACGTTGGATAGACGATGGGTTGGCAGAATGTGATATGCCGGATGGGTTATCAGCGTATCCGATTTTCCCTCGGGTATAATTACCATCTCCGAGCCATCTGCTGTATATATCACACCTTCGTAAGAGCTGTAACTTGTATTCTCGGGCGCGACCTCTACCGTTTTTAGATTCGTACAATTGTCAAAGGCATTGACGTCTATAGCTGTTAATGTCGAAGGAAGCAATATATTCCGCAATTCTGCGCATTTCTCGAAAGCACGCGCTTCTATTGTGGTTACTCCGGCTGGCAAATTAATTGATTCCAGGCCTGATTCGGAGAAACAATTTTCGGGTATCGTTGCCACACTTGCCGGCCAATCAAAATTAGTTAAATCGGGACAACGTGCAAATGCACCGTTTCCTATGGATTTCAAACTATCCGGCATATTTATGGAAGTTAGGCCTGTTGTGTAGAAACAACTTGCGGGGATTGCTGTCAAACCATTCGGCAAGTTTACTTCGGTTAGGGATACGCAATTCATAAAAGCACCATCTCCTATGTCTATGGATGGATTTTCAATCGACACAAATTTTAGTTTACGGCATCCCTGAAACGCATTGCTAACTAAATCATACACACTTGCAGGCAATACTAATGTATCAATCGTGCATCCGCTAAAGGCATTATACCCTATAACTTCGACAGTGGAGGGTATCTCTATCGTTGTAATGCAAGTGTGACAAAACGCGTGAGCTCCAATCTTTAGCAATCCTTCCGGCAAATTCACAACCGTTATCTGGTAGCAGTATTCAAACCAAGGCACTGCTCCCGGATGTGTCCAATCATTCATAGAACCTGCACCCGTGATATCTAGCACATGAGTCGTACTATCATATACCCATTCCAATACTTCACCGGTTAGCCTGTTTCCTCCGCACGTACCGCTCACAACGGCCGCGTGCTGAACTCCAATACTGAGAATAACAAATACAAATGAGAAGATAAATCGTTTCATGGTACTAATAGTTTGGTTTGGTAGGTTAATAAGCAGATTATCGGCGGCAAAGATACAACATTTATTTTGGATATGCAAATAATTGTGTGTTTTTTTGTCACAATTAGTTGTAGGTGTCACAAAAAAGCATTACCTTTGCACTCGTTATGGTTATTCACATCGACTGCAATAATTTCTTCGTCAGTTGCGAATTGGTGAGCCGAC
>JAEEHO010000361.1 GCA_016280845.1 Paludibacteraceae bacterium
AAATACAATATCCCTACCGAAGCCAGTCTGAACACCATTATGGTGGACGGAACGGGTATGTGCGGTGCATGCCGCGTCAGCGTGGGTGGCAAGACCAAGTTCGTCTGCGTGGACGGACCGGAGTTTGATGCACACGGCGTAGATTGGGACGAGATGCTGAGCCGCATGAAGTCCTATAGAGCCGAAGAGGCTGAAGCGATGGAGGCATATAAGGCAGGCACTCAAAATAAGCCGAGCACTTCGAACAAGCCGAGTGCTCAGGGTATTCAAATCGGCACCGTTGCTCCCTTTGAGGGCAAGCCGAAAGACCGTGTGGCTATACCGCGTGTGCAGATGCCGGAATTGGCTCCCGAAGTGCGCGTGAAGAGTCTGCACGACGAAGTGAACCAAGGTTTGTCGTTCGAACAGGCCATTACCGAGAGCCACCGCTGCCTCAACTGTAAGAACCCGACCTGTGTGCAAGGTTGCCCGGTCAATATACATATTCCGGATTTCATCAAACTGGTAGAACAGGGCGATATACTCGGTGCTGCCGATGTGATCAAGCAGAGTTCCAGTCTGCCTGCTGTCTGCGGTCGTGTTTGCCCGCAGGAGAAGCAATGCGAAGCCAACTGTATCCACCTCAAGATGGGTCATCCGGCGGTCGCTATCGGTTACCTCGAGCGCTTTGTGGCTGACTATGCAAATGCCAATCGCCAATCTAAAATATCCAATATCCAACCCAACGGAGACAAGATCGCCGTTGTCGGTTCCGGTCCTGCCGGTCTGACTTTTGCAGGCGATATGGCTAAGTACGGCTACGAAGTACATGTCTTTGAGGCACTCCATGAGATAGGCGGTGTACTCAAATACGGTATTCCTGAGTTCCGTCTGCCTAACCGCATTGTAGATATAGAGATTGACGGTCTGCGTGCGTTAGGCGTGCAGTTCCACACCGATACTATCATTGGCAAGACTATCAGCGTGGACGAACTGCAACAACAGGGCTTCAAGGGCATATTCGTCGGCTCGGGAGCCGGTCTGCCTCGATTCATGAACATACCCGGCGAGAACCTAAACGGTGTTCTCTCGTGCAACGAATATCTGACTCGCGTCAACCTTATGGACGCCAGCAACAAGGCAACCGACACTCCGCTGCTATACGGCAAGAACGTAGCAGTCATCGGTGGCGGTAATACGGCGATGGATGCCGTGCGTACGGCTAAGCGCCTGGGTGCAGAGCATGCCATCATTGTTTATCGTCGTAGCGAAGAAGAGATGCCGGCACGTATAGAGGAAGTGAAGCATGCTAAACAAGAGGGCATAGAGTTTATGACGCTCCATAACCCGATTGAGTACCATGCTGACGAGAACGGCCGTGTTAAAGAGGCTGTGCTGCAAGTGATGGAACTGGGCGAACCGGACGAATCGGGTCGTCGCAGTCCGGTGCCTGTAGAAGGCAAGACTGTCACCATACCGGTTGATCTGGTGATTGTGGCTGTAGGCGTTAGTCCTAACCCGCTTATCCCATCGTCCGTCAGCGGACTGGAGATCAGCAAGAAGGGCACAATCGTTGTCAACGACAACATGCAATCGGCTATCCCTACCTTGTTCGCCGGAGGCGATATAGTACGTGGCGGTGCCACCGTCATCCTCGCTATGTCCGATGGCCGCAAAGCCGCTGCCGCCATGCACGAACATCTGCAGAAATAACACACCCTCCACTCGCAGGTAAAGCAAACAATATTATGCCCGAGCAAACAGCCATACAACTTTTCGAAGGACTGCAGATTCGCGTAGTATGGGACGAAGAACAGGAGAAATACTTTTTCTCTATAGTTGATGTTATCCAAGTGCTAACCGAGACAGCTAATCCTCGGCGTTATTGGAGCGATCTTAAACGCAAGTTAGCAGCAGAAGGAAGTGAGTTGTACGAAAAAATCGTACAACTGAAAATGCCTGCCACAGATGGTAAGAAATACATGACCGATGTGGCTGATACAGAGCAACTTCTGCGCTTGATTCAGTCTGTTCCATCCAAGAAAGCCGAGCCGTTCAAACTATGGTTGGCAGAAGTGGGGCGACAGCGAATAGACCAGTTGCAAGATCCCGAGTTGAGTATCCAACAAGCTATAGCCGACTACCGACGTTTGGGCTATTCCGACAATTGGATCAACCAGCGTGTGAAGTCGATAGAAACGCGCAAAGAACTTACCGATGAATGGAAACGCGGCGGAGTAAAAGAAGGTAAGGAATATGCGTTGTTGACAGATATCATTACGCAGGCATGGAGTGGCAAAACCACACGTGAGTATAAACATTTCAAGGGATTGAAGAAAGAGAACTTGCGTGATAACATGACCAATTTGGAACTTGCGCTCAACACCTTGGCGGAAGCGGCAACTGCAGAGTTCTCCAAGCAATATAATCCTAAGGGATTGGACGAAAACAAACGAGTGGCAAAGCAAGGAGGCAACGCAGCTAAGGTCGCTCGAGAGAATATCGAGCAAGGTCTTGGACGTAGTATTATATCTCCCGAAAAAGCGAGTGATTATATTCGCCCGATAGAAAACGGAGACGCAAAAGAACTGCCTTCCGATTAATACCCTCCACTTGCGGGTTAAAGCAAGCCGTTGGTACCGACAGCGTAAAAAAGCGGTTACAATTACATAAGTGCATAGCGTTACACTATAAATTAAGCGTTTGCTTTATTTGAGGATTCTTTCAAACTTGGACACTTTGAAAAATCGTATTCCGACAATAATGCGAAACGCTCACGCAAACGCGTGGGCTTTCTGCATATATTGGATACGATGGGAGTCCAAGCCCGAAAAGAACCAATAGCAGTTGGCTCACGTTTTTTGTTTTTTGCAAATCTATACAATAATCTTTCAAATAAAAATCTTTATGGAAATTATTACGAAAACAAGGCTGTTTGTTTTATCATTGCTCATTGTAACCAATCTATTATTGTGTCACGCAAGTATTATAACTTACACGCCTGATGACACAACTATTTTTAAAAACCCGGAACGTGGCTATGCAGAGGGATTCAGCAAAGCAATTTCTGTCAACAAGCCCAACGTGATCAAAGGAAAAATCAATAGTAGTTATGGCGATTCCTGCCAAAGTACTTTGATTGTGCTTATGTATAATTTTCGGAATTTCAAGGAACAGGAACTTCCACAAGAGATTCTCACCGGCTTTGATGAGGATATGGCAGAACTGCGTCAGAACGGACTAAAGTGCGTTTTGCGTTTTGCCTATAGCGAGAACGAAAACGATAATGAAGATGCAACACCGGAATGGGTAAGCAAGCATTTAAAGCAATTGAACCCGTATCTAATAAAAAATGCAGACGTGATTTACGTGCTTGAGGCTGGCTTTGTCGGAGTGTGGGGCGAATGGTACTATACGTCTAATTACGGGAATCAAAGTCAGCATATGAATGCCAATCGCCGTATGGTGATTGATTCGTTGTTTAAATATGCTCCGACCGACCGTTTTATCTTATTTCGGTATCCTTTGATTAAAACAGAATATCTGAACGACAATACTCCGCTGACAAAAGCAGAAGGATTTAGCGGCTCAGTCAAAGCCCGCATGGGCCATCATAATGATGCTTTTCTAAATAAGTATGGTGACAATGGTACTTATGCCAACGATAGCATGTCCGATGATCCCAATGTGCGTCAATATATTGCTACAGAAACGTTCTACGTTCCGAACGGCGGTGAGTCTAATATAGATGCAGACAATGTAACCGAGAATGTCTATGCGAAAGCTCCTGTAGAAATGGCGAAATACCACTGGTCTTTCTACAACCTATTATACGCAAATCAAATGACCAGCCGATGGAAAAGCAGTGGCATCTTTGATTCTTTGAATATTCATATGGGCTATCGCTACAATTTGCTCAAGGCTGAATACAGCGACCTGGCAGCACCAAACGGAAAAATGAATGTTACCATTTTTGTTCGTAATTCCGACTACGCACCAATATATAACGAGCGCCCTCTTTATATTGTGTTGAAAGGTAACAACGAATCGTACTCATTGCCTCTTTCCGCAGATATTCGTCGTTGGTTACCTAATGGCGCAGAAAGTGTTATCAACGAGCAAGTAAATATACCCGCTGATATTCCAGAAGGTCAATATCAGTTATATCTTAGTTTGCCGGACAAATACGAATCATTGTCTTTAGATTCACGTTATGCTATTCGTTTTGCAAACACGAATGTTTGGGATTCTATTTCTGGCATGAACGATTTAAATGCAACAATAGTAATCTCAAAAGAAGCACCGCTTGATCCAGGTGACTTGCAACATATTGTATCTTTTAACGTATATCCCCAAGGTGCAGGAAGCGCGAGTGTCGAAAACTCTGTAATTACAGCAATTCCTAATTACGGATACCATTTTACTCAATGGTCAGATGGAATCACAGATAATCCACGTGCGATAGTATTAACGCAAGATACAACTTTTATAGCAGAGTTCGCAGTTGATAGATATGGTGAGTGTGGAAACAACATGGCACTAACTTGGGAATATGATCCAATTATTAAAACACTAACTTTCAGTGGAAAAGGTGCTCTTGACGAGAATGTGCAGTATGGAGTAGAAGCACGTGGTGAAATGAAAGAAGTAATATTTAATCAAGGTATCACTTCCGTTGGTTCATATGCCTTTGCTAACTGTAGTTCACTTCAGAAAGTGGTCTTGAGCGAAACTGTTAATAATATCAATGACTACGCATTTAGTAACTGCGAAAACTTGACTACCATTTATAATTATCGATCGACTCCAACCAGCGCACATAGTACATCGTTTGATGGAGTAGATAAGTTAAAATGTTCATTGTATGTGTTGGCAAATTCCATAAATACGTACAAAGCCGCTTCAGTTTGGCAAGATTTTTCTAATATGTACGCTATTGGAGCAGAAGAAAAACCTATTACTTCTAATGAGGTAACTATAATGCCGACAGACAATACTGTTGTTCTAACTTGGCCTACATCGGACAATGCTGTTACTTACACTATTGAGATAACCCAAGATGGTGTAGTATTCAGTACGTTGACGTTTAATGCCAACGGTCAGTTGACGGATATTGCTTTTGCGCCGGGCAGAAATGGCAAACGACACGTGTCAGCGGCTAGTATGACCGCAACTGGTATGCAGTTTACTATCACCGGTTTAAATAGCGGAACAAACTATGCTTATACTTTAACGGTTAAAAATAACCAAAATGCCATAATAGCATCTTATACCGGCGAGTTCACCACAACCGGCGGCACACCTGTTGCGAAAAGCCTTGATGATGTACCAATCAACAACGTACAATGTACAAAGCTTCTCCGCGACGGACAAATCTATATCCTACGTGGCGAGAAAACCTATACTTTACAAGGACAAGAGATAAAGTAAAAGATTCATAACACAAACAAAAAGGACCCGCATTCGCGAGTCCTTTTGTTTGTTATAGCGGTTTCCGCATGGCTAACTGCCTGCGGAGGCTCTCCGCTTGAGCTTATGCTCAGTACGTCTTAGCCACGTAGGCACGGCTTACTTGAGCTCTGCCAAGTACTTGATAGTACGAACCATCTGGCTGGTGTAGCTGTTCTCGTTGTCGTACCAGCTAACAACCTGTACCTGATAGGTATCGTCGTCGATCTTAGCAACCATGGTCTGAGTTGCGTCGAACAACGAACCGAACTTCATACCGATTACATCGCTAGAAACGATTTCGTCCTCGGTGTAACCGAAGCTCTCGGTCTGAGCAGCCTTCATAGCAGCGTTGATACCCTCTTTGGTGATGTCTTTAC
>JAEEHO010000362.1 GCA_016280845.1 Paludibacteraceae bacterium
ACGAAAACCGATGTGGTAGATACCTATCAGGGTACATCTGTTATTGATGGTCTGTATGAGTTCCCGCGTGATATCTCGCTGGTTGACAAGCAGGATTTGAGCCTAGCATTCAATACTCCGGAGGCATGGTTGACTCCTTACGGAATCACCAACCCGTATTGGGCAATTGCAAACAACTATCACCATAGCGATGCAAAGCAGGTATATGGAAAACTGCAAGTGGATGCCAAGCCGGTGAAAGGTCTCACATTGACTTATCGTTTCGGCTTTGACTACACTGACGCAGATATCAAGATTGGGAAACCGCAGATCAACTTGGACGATGCGCTGATTACTGACAACATGGGTTACCCACCCAGCAAGATGAACCAAACCGGTGTTGTCTATGCTCGCTATCGCCGTGTATATGAGTTGAACCATGACTTCTTGGCTTCTTATCAACACAAGTGGGGTGATTTCGATCTTAGTGTAGTTGACGGTGTGAATATCAACGAGCGTGCTAGCACATCTATGTCTGCTCAGACCAGCAAGCTGACTTTTGATACCGGTTTTTGGGACTTAAGCAATGGAGCGAACAAGGATGATATTACAGAAAGTCAATGGAAGCGTCGCTTGGTTGGTGTATTTGGAGATATTACACTGGGATATGCAGATCAATTGTTTATTGATTTTACAGCTCGTAACGATTGGTCTTCTACTCTGCCTATAGCCAAAAACAACTATTTCTATCCGGGTGTAACCGCCAGTTGGATTTTCACGGAGTTGATACCCAAAAACAAAGTGTTGTCTTTTGGTAAGATTCGTGCAGCCTATGGTATGACAGGTAGTGATGCTCCTGTTTATCAGACAAATCCGTCTTTTACGCAGGCATATGCATCGACTCCGTACATCTCAGAAGCAATTTTGTTCCCGGTGAATGGAGTTAATGCATTCCAGGCAACTGCTACGTTAGGAAGTGGAAGTCTTCGTCCGGAAATGACATCAGAGGCTGAGGCAGGTTTGAATCTTCAATTCTTCAATGGTCGATTGGGCTTGGATGCAACCTACTATCATCGTGTTACCAAGGATTTGATCTTTACATTGCCTGTGGATCCGGCAACGGGTTATAACTGGATGTACACTAACTTTGGTAAGATACGTAATACCGGTTTTGAGTTAGTACTGAATACTACTCCGGTTAAAACCAAAAACTTCCGTTGGGATTTGGACTTCAATGTTGCCCGCAACTGGAACAAAGTTCTTGAACTGCCGGAAGGTTTGGAGGATGGCAAGAGTGTAATCGCGAGTTTCTCTACTTCCAATGATGCTGTAACTGCATTTGCTGAAGTAGGCAAGCCGCTTGGTGAATTCTATACCTATTTGCCTGTTACGACTGACGATGGTAAGGTTGTTGTGGACGCTGATGGTCAACCGATTATAGAGCAAAAACTGAAAGATACGGGCAAAAATATGCAGTCACCGTGGTCCGGTGGTATCACTACATCGTTCTCTTTCTATGGCGTAACACTGAGTGCAACCTTGGATGCTCGCTTGGGCGGATATATGTTCTCTCGTACCAAGAATTTGATGGAGTTCACCGGTAATGGTATCGCAACTACCTACAACGGACGTAACCCGTTCATCGTTCCAAACTCAGTGGTTGAAATCAAAGATTCAGAAGGTAATGTTACCGGATATGCAGAGAATACTACTCCTATCTATCTTTATAATGGCAGCTATCAGAAGTATTTTGATAATACAGGCGCAGGTCTTGGCGGCGAGTTCTTCCTGATCGATCGCTCGTTCGCAAAATTGCGTAACATTAGCCTCTCATGGGAACTGCCGAAGAAATGGATGCAAGCAATCCACTTTGAGGGCATGTCAATCACTGCTTACGTGAACAATGTTGTAACGTTCACGACTAAGGATAACTACTATATTGATCCGGAAACTACTTCATATCCTGATTCAGACCTGCGGGCCCAATTCGGAGAATTGTATTCCAACCCGACAAGTCGTCAGTATGGTGTTAATGTAAATATTAAATTCTAAATATAGGAGAATACAAGTATGAAAAGATATTTTTTAGTAGCAATGTTTTCCTCGCTCCTGCTTGGATTGAACGGTTGCAAGGATTACTTTGATATCAACTACGATCCGAATTCTCCTGCCGAGGAGAACTTGACAAGCGATATGATTATTCCTGCTGCGGAAATGAATATTGCTGCCACATATGCCTCTACATTGCATATATTGGGAGCTTACAATGTACAGTATTATGCAGAACAATTCGGAACTCCGAACTATGTGCCATATTCCCAGTTCTTAGTTACCCCGACCAATGGTAACGGAACTTATCGTCAACTGTTTCAGCGTGCACTGAGCAACCTGAATATAGTCAAGAAAAAAGCTACGGAATCCGGTCAAAATGGCGTGTTGCTGCAAGCGACTGTTCTTCGTGCTTTTGCATATCAGTTGCTGGTAGATGCATTTGGAGAAGTTCCTTTTACGGAAGCTTTTGATCCGGACAATCTGTCTCCTCGCTATGATGAAGGACAGTTCATCTACGAGAGTCTCATCCAAGAAATTGACGATGCTTTGGCAGCCGTAGGCACGAGTGACCCTGTTGCTACCAGTTTTATTATCCCATCCAAGTCAACAGCCGAATGGATCAAGTTCGCCAACGCACAGAAACTGAAAATGTTGACACGTATGTCAAGTGCAGACGGTGTGGATAAGTCGGCAGAGATAAAGGCTATTATTGACGGAGGCAACTTGCCTGCCGCTGATGTCCAGATTGCCGGATGTTGGAAGGATGCTAGTGGTCAGGCAAACCCATTCTATTCTGAAGAACGTGCTACGTGGGGAATTGTAACTCACAATATTATTGCTAACCTCGCACTGGTAGGAACTTTGAATACGGATAGTTACACTGATCCTCGTTTGGCGGCTTGGTTCCTGCCTAACAAAGAAGGTAAGTATCAGGGAAGTATATCGGGAACAAACCTATCTACCGCGAAAGCTCCGTACAATACTACTGATGCTTGGTGCGAATTGGTATTGGATTATAACACACCGGTTATCTTTATCTCAAAGGCCGAAATAGAGTTCTTCATTGCTGAGTATTATGCAAAAGCCAGTGATGCAACTAATGCGAAGATTCACTACGATGCGGCTATCGAGGCTTCGTTTGCAACTGCCAATGTAGATGGAGCAGCAGCGCATATTGCGCAATTCCCGTATAAAGATAGTGAAAAATGGAAGCGAATTGGTCTTGAGAAATGGAAAGCATTGGCTGGTATCAACGGTTTTGAAGGTTACACCGAGGCTCGCCGCCTTGGATATCCGAGATTCGGAGCACTCAAGGCGTCAGATATATTTGATGGCAGTGGTGCATTAGATTTGACGAAATATCAACCGGACAAACTCTATGAGCCATTCCAAAAAAATAGTCAAGTAAAAGAATATGAGTTGCTGCAGCGCTTCCCTTACCCGGAATTTAGTACCTCGCGTAACCAGAATGCTCCTGCATTCCCGGGATACAATGAGCCTATTTTTTGGGATAAAGTCAATAATGATACCACAACCATTAAATAACCCTTATAAATGATTACGATTATGAAAAAATTATTTTATATAGTAGTTGTGGCCATACTTGCACTTGGTCTTACAAGTTGCGAGAAACAGTCTGCCGGCTTAACTAGGATTACCTATTACGCGCAGATTGAATTGAATGGCGATGAAACAATGCAGGTAGCCAGAGGCTCTGAATTTGTAGATCCAGGATGTGTGGCAACCATGAACGGGCAAGATGTGACAGCCCAAGTGGAGGTAACGAGTAACGTGAATACCGCGAAATCAGGAGTTTATGCAGTAAATTATAGTATCGTTAACGCAGATGGTTTTCCTACAAGTTCCGAACGAAAAGTCATTGTTGTAAATAAATCCAGTGCCGTAGAAGGCTGGTATAAAAGTGACGCTTCTAGTTATAATGTTAACAATAATTCGGGGAAAAACACTCCGTATGGCAAGTCATTCGATATTCTTATCTTCGAGAACGAAGATGGAACTTATACTGTAGATGACTTATTGGCGGGGTGGTATGCCCAACGTAGAGGTGATGGACCAGTCAGCGCTATGCAAGGTCAAATAGCTGTTGCAGACGATGGAACTATTACGTTACTAGACAGTTATATTGAGAATTGGGGCGATGGCTTGGACGCAATGGAAAACGGTAAGTTTGATGCAAGCACCAAAACAATTACCTATAAAGTCTCATACGCTGGATTCTTAGATTTTTATGTTACACTAAACAAAGTTGAATTCTGATTATGAAGAAGATATATTTTGCTATATTAGCCTTAGCAACGCTGACTCTCGCTTCTTGCGAGAAAGAACCTATTGGTGGTACTGCTGTTGAGTCTATGTCTGGCCAATGGTATGTACAACTCTCTGGAGTCGACGAAAATGGTAATCTGTTATTGAGTGACGAAGATTTGTTTGATTTAGGTTCATTTCATATCTTAACATACAATACAGCTGCAAATGAAGCAGATTCATTATGGCTGAAAAGTGTCGAAAGTTTTGCAGCTATATCTCCACTTTTGGGTTTCTTAGATTACAAGGTAAAAGTCGAATGTGATCAACGAGAACGCATTTTTAATCGTAAAGCTGATGATATTGCCGTATTTAATGGAAAGATTCTCCCAGGTGCGGCTACCACTCCAAGCGGTCAGACAACAGATTCGATTGTTTATGACATTTCAATAGCAGTCGATACATTATTCGCTGGTGCTTATTACCACCATTTGCGAGTATCCGGTTATCGTTACACGGGTCTCGCTAACGATGAAGAATAATCTCTTTTTAGTAATGTAATGCATAGGCGGTTCACTTCGATTGAGGTGAACCGCCTATTGTATTTGTGGATGTGTGATATGATTTTTAATTCTCACTAGATACTTATTGGCATTTCAATTGTCATTCCGCAATATGATACGTAACATACACGATAGATACACGTAACATACACGATAGATAAACGTAACAAAGTGCTTGTTTCGTTGGTTTTTCACTTATATACTATGTATGTGTCCCTTTTGTTTTCATTCCCTGTCGCTTATCGAAATATTAATTATTAACTATTAATTATTAAATAATTGTTGCTCATGTCAAAAAAAAGCAGTACCTTTGCAGCCACTAAAGGATTTATCGCACTATGAAACTCATTGCTCCTTCGGTCTTGTCGGCTGATTTCGGCCATCTGGAACAAGACATACAGATGATTAACCGCAGCGAAGCGGATTGGTTGCACGTGGACGTTATGGACGGCGTTTTCGTGCCGAACATATCGTTCGGATTCCCGCTGATGACGCCAATGCGCAAATATTGCACGAAGCCGCTGGACGTCCACCTGATGATTGTTCATCCGGAGAAGTATGTAGAGCGTTTCTGCGACGCCGGCGCTTGGTCGGTCGGTTTTCACCTGGAGGCAGTGGATGATCCGTTGCCCATACTGGACCTGATCAAGGCAAAAGGTGTACGCACATGTCTTACTATCAATCCGGATATAGCCGTAGAGCGGCTGGTACCGTATCTCGACAAAGTGGATATGGTGTTGCTGATGTCGGTTTTCGCAGGCTTTGGAGGACAGAAATTTATTCCCGAAACAATAGACAAGATCCGCTATATCAAAGCGGAGATAGACAAACGCGGTCTAAACACGCTCATCGAGATAGACGGCGGTGTCAATGCACAAAATGCTGCCTCGCTCTTCGAGGCCGGAGCCGATGTGCTCGTTGCCGGCAGTGCCGTGTTCGGAGCCGATGATCCGGAGGCTATTATCCGAAAGATGAAAGAATAAGCACAAGCGAATGGACGGACAGGAAAGGAGAAAGATGGATATGCGAGCATATCCGATGGTGGTGCTACTGATCCCGTTGGTGATTTTTCTCCTGATTTGCAACTACTGGTCATGGCCCGTCAACCTGCTGCACAACACCGAGTGCGAGACTATAGACAGTCTGCGCACGTATGTTTTTGTGCTGCAAGGAAATCCGCGCGAGACCAAGCGTTGTTGGCGCTATGAGGCGAGAGTAATGGCTATAGAAAGGGCAAAGGGCGAAAGGACGAAAGGCGAGAGTGTTAATGGGCGAGCGTTCTTGTATATCCAACGTGATAGCACCTGCTCTCAACCGCAAGCCGGAGACACAATCATTGCCCGCACACGCATTCATCGTGGAGACTCTATCGGCAATTTCGACTATGGATTATACCTGCGCCGACAGGGTATCATCGGATGGGCATATGTAGCAACGGCCAAAAGCGAGTGGCGAAAAGGCACAGTTCATCGCACTCCGCTGCAAACGCGACTATACAGACGGTTGCAAACAGCAGGTCTCCAGGGCGACGAGTTGGCTACAACGGGTGCGTTGACTTTGGGTTACAAAGACGATTTGGACCCCGCACTCAGACAACAATTCCAGGCTGCCGGAGCAGCGCACGTATTGGCTGTCAGCGGATTGCATACAGGCATTATCTACGGACTGCTCCTATGGCTGCTTACGCTCGGCGGCCGAGTCAAACCGCGGTACGAGAACTACATCGGACGGTGCATCATCAGCGGCACAATCATTGCCGTCATGTGGGCTTATGCATGGTTGACGGGAATGACTCCTTCCGTTGTGCGAGCAGTAGTGATGGTCACCATCTTCGAACTCGGACATATGCTATACCGACAGGCTTTTTCCATCAACACTATCGCGGGAGCTGCCGTGCTCATCCTATTGGTGCGCCCGCTGGATCTATGGAACGTAGGATTCCAACTCTCGTTTGCCGCCACAACGGCTATTGTGATTATGGTCAAAGATATGGAAAAAGTGTTGCATAAAAACGACCTACGAAAGACACGCGGCGGGATAATTCTGAATTGGGCACTCGGCATAGTCATTGTTTCCATTGCAGCACAATTGGGTACATTGCCCATCAGTATGTACACATTCGGCCAAATAAGCAACTATTTTCTATTGACCAACCTGATTGTTCTGCTGCTGGCCTCACTGCTTGTTCCGTGCGGATTGACAACGATAGCCTTAGGCGGTTCGACACTTGGAAAACTTATCGGTCACATCACTTATGGCGTGGCATGGCTGATGAACCATACAGTCGGATGGGTAGAAAGTCTGCCCGGTAGTGTATCGCATGTTCAATGCAGTCTGCCGATGGTAGCATTACTCTATGCCGCTATGGTAATGGCATGGCTCACAATGCATAAAAGTCTGTGGTGGATATGCGGGGTCATTGTCTCAGTTTCCTCATTCTGCATCCTCTTTGCATGTACATAGAAGTAAAAAAACCATTTTTCTTGCATAATTCAAAAAAAAGCTGTATCTTTGCCACGAGTTTTGATAACTCGATACAATCTTTTTTATTAACACAATCTTTTATTACTATGATTGGAACTATTATCTACGTTTTGGGTATTGTATGCGCCGTATGGTGCGTGCTTGACATCTTCAAGAAGGCTAAATGCGGTGTGATTGGAAAAATTCTTTGGAGCATCCTGGTTCTTCTGTTCAGCTGGATCGGCTTCGCAGTATATTATTTCATCCTTCGCGGTAGAATATAATATCGTCTTTCATACCTGTTTCGTGATATGACCGTCCGGCCATAGTCTTTTTGTGTGCCATTAATTTCTTATTCATTTGAAACCAACCGACACTACATATACACTCTCGCAACTATGCGATTTGATAGGCGAGGCGATTGCAGAATGCCTCGAACCGACCTATTGGGTACATGCAGAAATCAGCAGCCTAAGCGAACGCGGAGGACACATGTACTTGGAGTTGGTCGAGTCGAGAGACTCTGCAGCCAAACGTGCCTCTGGAGCAACCGAATTTCTCGCTAAAATGCGTGCCACATGTTGGCAGGGCAACAAAGAACTGCTGATGAGTTATTTCGAATCGGAAACGGGGCAACGGTTGCAAGTAGGCATGCAAGTGTTGGTGGAAGCTGAGGTGCAGTATCACGCTGTCTATGGACTCAGCCTCTCGATTGTCGGCATAGACCCGAGTTATACGATCGGCAGCATGGCCCGGCAACGCCAACAGACGATAGCGCAACTGGAGGCAGACGGTTTGCTCGATGCTCAGCAACTGTTGGTGCTACCAACTCTCGTGCGCCGCATAGCTGTTATTTCTTCTGCTTCGGCGGCCGGTTACGGGGATTTCTGTCACCAATTGGAACATAGCGGCTATCATTTCGAGACCACCCTCTTTGGCGCGACCATGCAGGGTGACGGAGCGGGAAAATCCATTCTGGCAGCATTGGACGAAATAGAAAATCAGCACTCAGCAACCGGCAATATGCCATTTGATATTGTCGTCATCATCCGCGGCGGAGGTGCTACAACGGATCTCAGTTGTTTCGATAATTATACTCTGTGCGCTGTTTGCGCACAATTTCCCATACCTATTATCAGCGGTATCGGGCACACGCGCGATGTGAGTATATTGGATATGGTGGCGCACAAAGCGCTCAAGACACCGACAGCCGTAGCCGAATGGCTAATCCACCGCATGGACGAACAGGCTGCACTTATCGATCAACTGCTGACTCGTCTTCATCGGACAGCCGAACGGCAGGTGCTGATACGCCGTCATCGAATAGAGTTGCTGGAGCAACGCCTCGCTACATGTAATCCCGAGCGTATCTATCGGATGGGATACAGCCTGCTGACCAAAAACGGCAAGGTTGTCCGTTCAGTAGGTGACCTACAAGCCGGCGACCGCGTAACAACTCATCTGGCGGATGGTAATATAGAAAGTACAATTCTCTAACTGCTTGCCATTATTTAATCCCCATAAATGCTTGACAAAGAACAATATATAGGAGCGGCTGCGCTCTTTCTGATAGCCATCACCGGATGGCTTTTTGTTGCCCTGTATCCGCAGTCCGACTCTTCTTTCCCGGAAATAGAAATCAATAGGCGTGATAGTCTTTATGCTATGCAGAGCGTACATCGTCGTGATAGTCTGCGTGCGCTACGTGATGCGCGTTGGCAATCCTATAAAGATTCCTGCTATCGCGTTGATTCCCGGCGTTTCGCTTTGTGGGCGGCCGAACGCCGGCAACGCTATGACTCTGCTCGATTGGCCGATTCGTTGTGGCGCGATTCGGTCGGTTGGCGCTATGCGCAACATATCAAGAAAGATACCATCTTGGATCTTAACCATTGCGACACCACCGAATTGCAGTATATTCGCGGTATAGGCAGTTACAAGGCGCGACGTATCATGCGCTATGGCCAAGAATTGGGCGGGTACTATAGTCCGAACCAGCTGACAGACGAAGCGCTGAGCGATTTACATTTGGACTCGCTGCTGCATTATTTTACGGCCGACTCTACCGAAGTGCAATGTATCGATGTGAATAGTAGTAGCGCAGATAGACTTTATCGACATCCGTACTTGCGTTATGCACAAGCGAAGGCTATCTATAATTATCGTAGAAAATGCGTTCGCTTAGATAGTATAAACCAATTGGAAAACCTGCAGGAACTGGAAAAAAGTGATATTAATAGAATAAAATTCTATTTATGCTTTGATAATTGAAAAAAAAGTATTACCTTTGCA
>JAEEHO010000363.1 GCA_016280845.1 Paludibacteraceae bacterium
TGCTGCCGTCGGCGTCGCTTGGCGTGGACAGGGGAGGCCTCTACGAACCCATACACGGTTCAGCGCCGGACATCGCGGGGAAAGGGATCGCCAATCCGCTGGCGACAATCCTTTCGGCGGCGATGATGCTGCGCCATGCGTTCGGACTTGCCGCCGAGGCGGCCGCCATCGAACGCGCTGTGGCGGATGTACTTGCATCAGGCGTCCGTACCATCGACATAGTTTCGGACTCAAGTACTTCATCTGCGGTCTCCACATGCGATATGGGCGACGCGGTAAGCGCTGCGATAGCCTGAGGTCGATCAAAACGTCCTGTTCGCCAAGCTTGAGATTTATTCAGCCGACAAAAAGATCGGACGTGGAGGGGTTATGATTTTCGGACCCCTCGATTCGGACTGACGGTACGAACTGCTGACCGCGCGGTAGCCGACCTGACCTTCGAGAAGCCCCAGAATGTTTTTAGAGACAATGGTTTCTATTTCCAGAACAAAATAGAGAAAGTCCGTTTGAAAAGCGGCAGGTGAAAAAGTCACCGATTCGGCGGAAATATGATACAATAATTGCGTTTCCAAATGACAGATGAGATGCTTCAAACGGAACTTTGGGAAAATAGGGAGCAGCGGTCCCTATTTTTGCGGGTTCCGTTTGAGAGTCTCCACCTCCAAAATAGGGAATAGGTGATAGTGAAAAGTGAATAGGCGGCAAGTGGAAGGCCAATGAAACCTATTCCCTATTTTGGAGACTATTCGTTATTCACTATTCACTATAACCTACGGCGGCAAGGAAGCAAGGAAAGGAACGAGAAGACAAATGACCGACTCCATCATGTTCACAAAGGCAAAAGCATTTGCGCTACGCATTGTGCGACTCTACAAGTACCTGCGGGACCATAAGGAATCGGTCATCGCCAAGCAGATGCTGCGGTCGGGGACATCGATTGGCGCGAACATCGCGGAGAGCCGCTATGCACAGAGCAAGACCGACTTTGTGTCGAAGCTTCAGATCGCTCTCAAGGAAGCGGCCGAGACGCAATACTGGCTTGAACTTCTGCGAGACGCCGAGCTCGTCAAATCCGACAAGGCGTTCACCTCCCTTTGCGACGACTGCACCGAACTCATCAAACTCCTAACCTCCAGCGTGAAGACGGCCAAGGAGAAATAGAAGTTCGCGCCTGCGAAGCACAAGCGCCGAGTGTTCTTTGTCCGGCATCTTGCGAAGGTTCCTGAATCTACGTTTGCTGCGTATCCGGGCTGCATTGTCATTGCCACCGGTGGGCTTAGTCCGGCTAATGCCGATGTATCGTTGTTCTCGTTTGAGGATGTGTTCCGCTATGATGCAAGCGTACTTTCGATAGACCTTGATGCCGTCTCGCTCCGCTTCGAGGAGCGCACTATCGAGAACAAGACGGAGCGCAAGCCCAACAAGGCGATGCTGGCGAAGTCAAGGTTCCGTAGCCGGTTTCACCTTTCGGAATCTGACCGCAAGTACATTGAGAAAAACGGCATGGAGACAATACGGCGGCATTGCGAGGATTTTATTCGCACACGACTTAGGCCGGGACAAAAGCAGGTATTGCACATTATAAAAATGACGTTCTTAATAGTAGAGATTATTTTCACAAAACAGAAGTTTGCGCTTGTTTTCTAGGATGTGAAAATGATATAATACAACTTGACTTTGAGACAATAATAGGATTCCTATGGCCCTAAACTACAACAATCTTTGGCATCGTCTGATTGATCGCGGCATGACGAAGACGCAACTTCGCATTGCCGCAGGTATGTCAACAGGTACGTTTGCGAAGCTGTCCAAGGGGGAAGCCCTCAATACTTCCACCTTGGAGAAAATGTGTAAAGTCCTTGGCTGTGACATTGGTGATATAGTAAGTTATGTGCCAGACGACGATACCAAGGAAGAGCTGAAGGAGGAGAAATGAGCTTTTGTCGGTTGTATTCGTCAGCTGCAATTTTGCCACAAGTTGTGGCAAAATTGGTCGCTGTGCCGTTGGGACATCATCGCGCTATATTCGACAACTGGGCAACGGCGGCGACGTTAGACTTGTTTGCGAAGAAACGCAAGGGCAAGGCGCAAAAGGGATTGGAGGCGGCATGAAGAATGCAGTACAGGTGCCAAATGAATCTCCGAAATGGTATGCTGCGTGGATTGCCGACCTCAAACGACGCTATCGTGCAACGCAGATCAAGGCGGCAGTCGCCGTCAATTCCGCGCTGATTGAATTCTATTGGAATCTCGGCAAGGACATCAGCGAGAAGTTTACCGAGGAAGCCAAATACGGTTCCAGATTTTTTCAAAAGGTCAGTAACGATATGCGAACAGAGTTCCCGAATGATTCCGGGTTCTCGCCGCGCAACATCAGGTATTGTCAAAGTTTCTATCGGTTATATTCGACGGCGGAGATTTTGCAACAAGTTGTTGCAAAGTCTGTTAAGGCCAAGCGAGGTGCGTCAAAAATGCCACAAGTCGTGGCAGAATGTGGCCACCAGCAACTTGCTGACGAGATTGTGCAACAAGTTGTTGCACAATTGGTTTCAGTTCCGTGGGGGCATCATTGCACTATCATCGACAAGTGCAAAGGCGATCGCGACAAGGCGTTGTTTTACGTGCAGCGAACGATTCAGAACGGATGGAGCCGTGACGTCCTTCTGAACTGGCTTTCGACGGATCTCTACGAACGAGAGGGCAAGGCGCAGACAAACTTTGAATTGACAATGCCGTCCGACGACTGCGACCTTGCGCGGCAGCTGGTGAAGGATCCGCAGGTGTTTGAAGTCTTTGGACTGAAAGAGAAACACGACGAAACCGAGTTTAAGGCGGCAATAGTGGCAAACATTGAACGGACGCTTCTTTCGCTAGGACGGCTCGTCTCGTTTGTCGGCAGGGAGTATCCGGTCGAAATCGGTGGCGAAACAAAGAACATCGACCTGCTTTTCTACATAATCCCGCTCCACCGCTATCTGGTAATGGAAGTCAAGACGACTAAATACGAGCCGGCAGACCTCGGACAGTTGAGTGGCTATCTGGTTCTGGCGGAACAATGTTTGAACACGCCGGACGACAATCCGCCGATTGGCGTGCTCGTCTGCAAGGAGCACAATCGAGTTCTCGCAAAGTTCCATCTAGAGAAACTTGGCTTGCCGATGGGCATCACCGACTATCAGATTAGGAAAATGCTGCCGACGCAGGCACAACTTGCCAAATGCTACGCGGATGCGGAAAGGCAGATTGCAGAGGCGCAGAAGAAAGGTGGGGCGAAATGACGGAGCTTTTAGCAAGTAAAAAACAACGCGAGAAGTACGGCATCTTCTCTTTCTTTACCGGCGCGGGATTCCTCGACCTCGGTTTCGAGGATGCGGGTTTTGTGCCCATGATGGCAAACGAGATTGATAAGAATTTCTCGCGGGTCTATCTTTATGCCCATGAGCAAATGAAACGACCATTGCCAAGATTCGGGTTGCAGACGGGGGACGTGTGTGCCTATCTTGAGGATGAAAATAAGAGGCGAGAATTGCGTAAGCGTATTAGAGACGCGAAGAAAGAATGTTCCCTTGTCGGATTTGTTGGTGGCCCGCCATGTCCTGATTTTTCTGTGGCTGGCAAACAGGCAGGTTCCACGGGAAAGCACGGCAGACTGTCGCAGGTTTACATTGACTTGATATGCGAAAACAAGCCAGACTTCTTCGTGTTTGAGAATGTAAAAGGACTTTGGCAGACTGCAAAGCATCGAGCGTTCTTTGACGGAATCGTTAAGCAAACGCAACAGGCTGGGTACGCGATTGATTACAGGCTTATCAATGCCCTTGAATATGGAGCGGCACAAGACAGGGAACGAATCATCCTTATTGGCATCAAGAAATCACTTTGTCGCGGGCGTATTGACAAAGCCAATAGCCGGATAATAGATTTCCCTTGGGGTGATTTCATCCGTTATCCAATGAATGAAATTCATGCCGTAAACTGGCCAACTACTGCACCATTTGCTGAGGATGCCATTCGTGAAATCCCTCCTGGCATCCCTCGTGAACTGACAGTTCAAGATTGGTTTACAAGGAATGATGTCGAACATCATCCAAATGCCAATGATTATTTTATTCCAAGAGCGGGGCTTATAAAAATGCAGACATTTGCAGAGGGAGACGATTCTCGCAAATGCTACAAGCGAATTCACCGTTGGAGATATTCACCAACGGCGGCATATGGAAATAACGAGGTTCATCTTCACCCATATAAGGCGCGGCGGATGTCTGTGGCGGAGACATTGGCGATTCAATCGTTGCCTAAGGAATTTGTTTTGCCGCCAGACATTCCGTTGTCCGCAAAGTTCAAAACAATCGGTAATGGTGTTCCGTATGTTGCGGCTAAAGGTATCGCCAACACATTAAAAGCGTTCTTAAAGGAGATCAACAAATGAACTTCACGCTTCAAAGCATGATTGATGCACTCAATACGCTCACAATCGGTACTGTCTACAAATATGCAAGCGTCGAGCGTGCCTCTACGGGATCATGTGAATTAGTGTCTGTTGACCAGCACACTGGGGCAATAAAATACAAACGTAATAGAGTTGGTACTGCGCCAGAAGCAAATACCAAAATCGAGAGCATCACCGGTGCCAACGTTGCTAAACTTGCATTAGCGCTCAATTCTCAAAAAGCAGTTGAAATTAATGCCCTGTACGGAGGTAGTGGTAATTTCAGGTCGGCACTTGAGGCTTTGGTCGCAAATACGGCAAATATATTTGTTTGCCAAATTGACGGTAAGAAGCATATCTTTTGGAATCCAAACCATTCACACCCTGTCGGACAAATTACTGTCGCTGATGCACCGATGGTTTATGTTCCAACAACGGAAGAGGATAACACCCGCCCTGATCTTACTAATCTCTCACGTCAACTTATTATATATGGCGCACCTGGGACAGGAAAATCGTGGCGCATCAAGAGTGACACGAAAGGCATGAGTGTCATTCGGACAACGTTCCATCCCGACAGCGACTATTCGACTTTCGTCGGTGCATACAAGCCGTCGATGGAGGCGGATGAGTACGATACGGTTGTGACAACGGGTGAGAAGACTTCCGGCGGTACAATCAGCAAGAAGGATGGACTTGTCCGGCAGAAGCGCATCGTGTACAAGTTTGTTGCGCAGGCGTTCTTGAAGGCTTACGTCGAGGCTTGGCGCAAGTTGGCGACGGTAAAATCTCCCGCCGAGAACGCAGAGAATGCCGAGACACTTGCCACCTCTGCGAACTCTGCGGCCTCTGCGGGAGGAAATGCCCCCCCCCGTCTATCTCGTCATCGAGGAGATCAACCGCGGCAACTGCGCACAGATTTTCGGTGACTTGTTCCAGCTTCTCGACCGCGACGACTACGGCTATTCCGATTATGAAATCTCGGCGGACGACGATTTGCGCCGGTATTTGGCGGAGCAGTTTAATGGCGTGAATGTAGCGGACGCGACAAAGCGCGTCCCTCCCGACGTAGCGGCAAAACTGGAACGCATCTTCAATGGCGAGATTCTGCTTCTGCCCGAAAATCTCTACATCTGGGCGACAATGAACACTTCCGACCAGTCGCTCTTCCCCATTGACAGCGCGTTCAAGCGCAGATGGGCTTGGAAGTACATCCCGATTTCTAATGCCAACAAGAACTACACCATCGAAGTCGGAAGCGACAAATACGATTGGTGGACGTTCCTTGAGAAGGCCAACGCTCTTGTGGAGAGCTTCACGGAGAGCGAGGACAAGAAGCTTGGATACTTCTTCTGCAAGGCAGACAAGAACGGCGTCATTTCGCTAGAGCAGTTTGTCGGCAAGGTTGTGTTCTATCTCTGGAACGGAGTATTCAAAGACACCGGATTCGATGACGAGGTGTTTGATGACGGGAATGGGGACAAGCTCTACTTCAAGCGTTTCTTCGATGGCAAGGGCAATCCCGATCCCGCCATTGTCAAAAAACTGATGGAGAATCTTGGTGTTCCAACAGTCGGCTCTCAACAGACGGGAACGCCGCCGGAAACGCAGCCAGGAACGGGGACAGGGGAGGAATCACAGCCGGCTCAACAGTAAAAGACCCGCATAGATGAAAATCATCATTGAAGAGTACCAGTACCCCGTAGAGGTTGTCAAAGACATCCTCTGGGAGGGTGCGTTCCAGACGGTTGACGGCATGGTGTCGATCAACTATGTCGGATACTACTTCAATTCACGCAAGGAGGTGAATGACTGCGTGTTCATCCTTCCGAAGGTGCTTCTGGAAGAAGGCCCGAACAAGAAAGACCTTGTCTTCGGGAAGTACACTCCGGAAAGCATCGTGAACATGGATGCGTCTTCGCCGCTGACAACTGCCGAGCGTGAATTCATCTATCGGTTCTCCGTCTGGATTTACCGTGCGCTTTGCGTTTTCCGAAAACTGAACAAGGAATCGAAGATCATCTATCAGCGACAGGTTTCGATGATGGGCAAGGGGAAGCTCCGTAAGTCGGCCACTCTCCTTGACATCCTGTTGTCCCTCTTGCAGTTCCAGAAGGACAATCGTGACTTCTTCCTGTTTACAGTCAAGAATCTCCATTCGGGATTCAACAAAATCAACTGGACGCGAACGATAGCTACTACGAAAGCTGTTGTTGATGAAGGATGCCCTGTTTACCTAAACCCCGTCAACAAGCGCAGAATGGTGAATTTCGACGAGGAGCTGCTTGTCATATTCTATTCAATCCTAAACCGCATCCATGAACAGTACGGTTTCCCGGCTCCAATCGACATGGGCTACGAGCTGATAACCGGTAAAAAGTTCGACCGCTACATCAAGGGCTACGGCAAGATTCGGCTCAATGCCATCAAGTACAAGTATTTCTCGGACACGGCACTTCGGCTTTGGGAGTTGTGCATGGCGTACTTCGACCAGCCGAGGCAGATAGATGTAAAATCAGACAGACGGGAATATTTGCTTGCAAAGAACTTCAACATCGTGTTCGAGTCCATCATAGATGACCTTGTGGGCGAGAAGAATCCCCCGGCTGGACTTAAGGAACAGGAAGACGGCAAGCGTGTTGACCATCTGTACCACTACCAAAGTCTCATAACCGACGAGCCGGACAAGGAAGTCTACTACATCGGCGACAGCAAGTACTACAAGCGCGGCAATCCCATCGGACGCGAGAGCGTGTACAAGCAGTTCACATACGCGCGCAATGTCATCCAATGGAATCTCAACCTCTTTCTCGACAACCCGGATGCCGCCTCCCAAGCTGACTTCAACGAGTACGGGAAATTCGGGAAGCTGCGCGATGACATTACCGAAGGCTACAACATCATTCCAAACTTCTTCATCAGCGCCAGGATGGTGAAAGATTCAGCCGGACGGCTCAGTTATGCCGATGACATACACGAAGCCGACAAGAAGGCAAACGTGTACAATTCGCGCCAGTTCGAGAACCGTCTTTTCGACCGCGACACGTTGCTGGTTGCCCACTATGACGTGAACTTCCTTTTCATAATAGCCCTCTATGCGCGTGACAATCCCTCGCAAAAGACGAAATGGAAGACGAGCGTCAGAAAGATGTTCCGCGAGAAGATTCAGGCGATGCTTAAGGAGCGGTTCGATTTCTATGCCATGACGCCCCGCGCGGACGTGGACGCCGAGCAGTTCTTGCGCGACAACTTCCAGCTGTCGCTTGGCAAGGTTTACACACCCTACGGGAACAGGGGCGCACATTCCTATTATTCGCTCGCCCTCGACAAAGACGCAAAATTCAAGGCTGAGAATGATGCGGTCAAAGGACGGTTGGAGCAGGGATTTGTGATAGCCCAATGTCCGCTCGGAATAGACCCGGCGACGGTTGTTGCCGGAGAAGCGCCGATTGCAACGCCGCCTGTGCCAAAACGGTTCCTCACGCATCACTGGATTGAGAACTATCTTGAAAAGTACTTCCTCGTCGGGTGTTGCAAGGATGCTGCGCACCGGAGTTGGATTCTTGGCCGCAACAAGATCAAGCGCTCCGATTTGTACAATGTCCGGCTTGGTAAACGCGCTGGTGCTGTTGTCGCCGATGCCGCGCTTACAAGAAGCCCCAAGTTCCTCGTTCTGTATGACTTTGCTTCACCATCCACCTACACGGTCTATCGCATCAAGAGTGGTATGCGTTGCGAGAAGGACAAGATGATCAAGATGGGCTACACTTCCGCCCAGTGCGACTACTATTGCTACATACTGGAGGAGGAAGTGTCGCTTGGAGACTTGGATGTTCCGAAGCTCATAGCAGATCGGAAACGCGAGAAAGGAGACGACTTCAAACCGGGTGCGCCAATCTACCTCAAAGGCGGCGAATTGATAGGTTTCAGGAGGTGACGTATGGCTGATGACGCTGATATTCTTGTTCGCATTGCAGGAGACCGTGATCGCATTGAAAAACAGTCTCTCGATAGCAAGCTCGCCTACTTCAGTATCGACGCTCGCAGGAAATCAGATGGAGAAAAGACTCCTGCGCCAGATTTCAGATCACCGTTCGCACACGATATTGACCGAATTATCCATTCTCATTCGTATGCGAGATATATGGATAAGACGCAAGTCTTCTTTCAGATTAAGAATGACCATATTACTCGCCGTTCGCTACACGTGCAAATGGTTTCTCGCATAGCGAGAACGATTGGACGATGCCTGAATCTCAACCTTGACTTGATAGAAGCTATAGCAGTTGGCCATGATATAGGGCATACGCCATTCGGCCATGCAGGAGAGACTGTCATTGCCGAAGTGTTGCAGGAAAAGGACGCAGGTACGTTCGTCCATAATGCTCAGTCCGTTCGAGTCCTTCAATATTTGGAGCACAAGGGCAAAGGCTGCGATTTGACCTTGCCCGTTCTTGACGGAATCCTTGGGCACAATGGAGAAGTAGAGCAATGCAAATATGAGCTAAACAAAAGCAACCTTTCATGGCAGCGCCTAGAGATGAATTTGGAGAAATGCTTTAGTGATCCGGGCTATGATAAAAAAGTGTTTCCTTCAACACTTGAAGGGTGCGTCGTTCGCGTCTCTGACTTGATTTCGTACCTTGGCAAGGATTTCGAGGATGCGGTAACCCTAAAGCTTGTTGACCCATGTGCATTGCCGTGGGGCGTTAGGCGTGTTTTGGGATCAACGAATCATGACATTGTTAATACTCTTTGCTCTGATATAATCAAGAACAGCTATGGAACAGGGTGTGTCACATTTTCAGATGAAATATACGAAGCATTAAAGGAGATGAAAGCCTTTAACTATGATCGGATTTATGGCTGCCAACTTATCGCTAAGCAGAAATCCAAGTTTGCCGATATGGTTAAGAGCCTGTTTGAAGCATATTTGTCTGATCTTGACAACACCGACGAGGAAAGTTCCATATTTAAGGATTTCATTTCTCATTTCCCAGATTCATACATGAAGGAAAATCGAGATGAAAGAATTGTAGCCGATTTTATTGCGGGAATGACAGATCAGTATTTCCTTAAGCAATACAACATTAGGTTCTTGCCGATCAGTTTCGATTACGATGGAGCCAATATGATTCAAAGATTTGGACATTGGTTTTAAGGGGATGAACGAATGCCAATCGCTAACGCCTTTACCTGCACCGGAGCATACGCCGTTCTGATCATGTCAGGACTGAAGCGTGTGGAGAACCGCAGTTGTCTGCCGGTTCCGGCGAGGGGGCGTTGCGCGATGAGCGTTTCCAAGAAGTTCTGCCGGAGGGAATACGAGGATCTTGTCGTATGGCTGGCGGAGCATTGCGATCCTTCTGCCTTTGCACATCTTCTCAAATGGGACGATGTTCAATCGTGGCCGGGCTGTATCGTCGGCACAATGGATTACGATGCGATGGATCGCATCCCCGGCAACACTACCCTTGCCGGCGAATGCCGCATCTGGAACGAGGGTTATCCCAACTGGTGGATTCTCTCCAACATCCGCCGCCTGCCCACGCCCATCCCCTGTCGCGGCAGCGTGGGGATGTGGCGATTGCCGTTGAAACTCTCCGCCGAAGTTGAACGGCGATTCGCCAAGAATCGTGATATAATCTTTCAAGAGGAATTGAGATGAAGAGCGAAGAGATCAAGAAACTTGTGGCAAAGAGCGAGAATGCCGCCGTCGAGTTCAAGCGGGCGAAAGGAATAACCGCCGCGCAAGCGGGGCTCGCGAATAGAGCGAGCCAAGCCGAGCGCAAGCGAGTGCCGAGCGTCCCAGCCGACTTCTGGCCGTCGTACAGCGCGTTCGCCAACACGGACGGCGGAACCGTCATCCTTGGCGTCCGCGAGAAAGACGGAAAGCGCGAGATCGAGGGGTTGCCGGACGCGGAGAAGACGGTGGCCGACATCTGGAATGCGGTCAACAACGCCGAGAAGATCAGCGCGAATGTCCTGTTCAACGAGTCAGTCTATCCCGTTGAGGTTGACGGCAAACGGCTCGTTGTCGTCGAGGTCCCGCGCGCGGAGCGTACTGTCCGCCCGGTCTATGTCGGTGCGGACGTGTTCAAGGGTTCCTACCGCAGAAACGGCGAGGGCGACTACCATTGCTCGCGTGAGACAGTCGAGGGCATGATCCGTGACAAGTGTGCCGAGACGGCTGACAACTGCGTCATCGACGAAATGACGGTTGCCGACCTCAACGCGGACACCATCCGGCGGTATCGGATGTATTTCAGCCAGCTTCGCCCCGGCCATGTGTGGAGCGGACTTTCCGACGAAGGATTCTTGATGAAGATCGGCGCGGCGGCTCGCGGGCGCGACGGCAAGGTGCATCCTACGCTCGCAGGGCTTGTCTGATTCGGTGACTTCAATGAGATAACTAATGTCCTGCCGTACTTCTTCCTCGACTACCGCGAGCACCTCTCGCCGGACGTCCGCTGGACTGATCGCGTGTGTTCGGGCGACGCCAACTGGAGCGGAAATGTCTTCGACTTCTTCTTCCGCATCAACCAGTCGATCACGGCGGGGGTGAAGGTGCCGTTCAAGATTGCATCCGACAACGTGACGCGGGTTGACGACACGCCGGTACATAAGGCGCTCCGCGAGGTTCTGGCGAACGCGCTCATCCACGCGGACTACCACGGACGGCGCGGCATCGTAATCGACAAGTACCCCAAGAGGCTGGAGGTCTCGAATCCAGGAACGCTGCGCATGAGCAAGTCCGTCGCCATCGCAGGCGGCACGAGCGATGCTCGAAATGGAAAGATATTCAACATCTTCTCGCTGGTGCGCATCGGCGAACGTTCCGGCATGGGGCTGTCGAGCCTGTATGGTGTCTGGGAGAAGGAGAAGTTCACCGAGCCTTCCATTGTCGAGTCATACGAACCCGACCGTACCAAGGTTATGGTCGAGTTTGAGGCAGGCGAGTCGGAACTGGGGGTGGAAATCCAGAAACTGGGGGTGAAAAACCCAGAAGTGGGGGTAAAAGGCCAAGAAGTGGGGGTAATCCCATCGGAAGTGGGGGTAAAAGAGCCGGAAGTGATGGAGAAAACTCCCGAAGTGGGGGTAAATCCTGACTTTGAGGTTCTAATGGGAGCCTACAGAAATGATTTTCGTGCCAATGCTCGTCGAGTACTTGCCGCCTTTTCAGAAAACCCAGAACAGGATACTGCACAGATTGCCCGCACTTTGAGCATCTCTGAAAACAGCGTGTGGCGAGCTGTCCGCGCTTTGAAAGATGTCGGACTCCTTGTTCGCGAGGGAGCGACCAGAGGTAGCAAGTGGATCGTGAAGAAGTGATATGATGCGGCAAAAACTATCAAGAAAACTAACAAGAAAACTGACAAGAAAGTTCAGGACAATGCGGGGTGCCGAGCTATTGCTTGATGATTGGCGTGGGGGCGTTCACAAGGCCGCTGGCGTGTTGTCTCACTTGGGATGCGCCGTAATCATCCGAAATCCCATCTACACGAAAGGCGCAAAAAAAGAGCGGCGTGACGTCATGCATGTGACAGCATCCGAGACGTATCGGTCCGTGTGCGCCATCTGCCGTCGGTTCGGCATCAGCCGACAGGCGTTCTACAAGGACGAGAAGGCCCGTTCCTGCAAGGAGGTGAACGAGGGGCTGATTCTCGCCCTCGTGCGCCAAGAGCGCGAGGTGAACCCTTGCGCCGGGACGAAGAAGGTGCTCGCAGCGATACGGCCGGAACTTCAGAAGGCCGGATTCGACATCGGGTGCAACCGTCTCGGCGCCCTGCTGAAACGCGAGGGGGGGCTGGACATCCCCCAGTTTTTTCTTGAGTAAGACAGCGAGACCCCTGTAAATAAAGGGCGGAACGCGGTTTTCGCGGCTTCAACAAGTGGAA
>JAEEHO010000364.1 GCA_016280845.1 Paludibacteraceae bacterium
ACTATACCCCGGTTTAACCGGATGATGTACTGCCTACTGCTCCCACTCTATACCGCGGAGGCAGACGGGCAGTTTTTTCCCGTGCGCTCTATGGTGCGCCACGCACTCGCAGCACTTACCGTGCCGCGGACAGTCCTTCGGGCAAGGACATTCGATGTTGTTATACTGACAAGGCATAATCATTGATTGTATGTATATGTGTGAGTATTGAATTGGTTGTTGGTGTGTCACTTATTCATAAGCGTTCTATATTCACGATATGTCATCATGCGGTTACAACCTTTTCCATCTTGGGTGTAGTTGGTACAACCTAAGAACGAATATCGTTCATTAGTATCTCCTGTCTTTTTCTTGCCTTCCTTCACAATTAAATAACCGTCTTTACATTGATCACATTTGAGGATAGACATACTTTCTCCCTTCAAGTCATTCGTCAAGAAGTCACAAATTTCCGGCTCGTTCGAACAAATCCAAAGCTTCAATCCATAAGATTTCTTGTAACGCAACTGTAAAGGATAACCGCAAACAGGACAACGCTTAATCTCGCCTGTATTCTGCTGAGGTTTGTCTAACTTCCCGCGCAAAGTAATATTGGGATAATCTGCTACTATCTCACGCACAAACTCAGACGGGCGTTGTTGCGGCGTTACTATATATACGCGGTTCTTTGTACGCGTTAGAGCCACATAGAACAAACGTCGTTCCTCTGCATATTCAATAGATCGGTCAGTCTTGACAACATATTGCAGAATAGGATCATCCTGTATCTTGGATGGGAATCCAAAAGCGGAATCTATAGCGTTGATAATGATTACATTGTCATATCCTAAGCCCTTTGCACGATGGACAGTCATAAACTCCATTTCTATATCAACAAAGGTCTTGGAGGTGACAGTTCCGGTCTTCTCCCAATATTCAAAATCGGCAGACTTGGTCAAGTTAAAACCGTCAAAGTTATAGCGGCCAAGCAACAAGATAGAAGACTTCGGATTTTCAGCAAGTATTTCCTTCATTAACTTCTCCACCGTTTCACCTAATAAGAAAAACTTACCACCTCGTCCCTCATATTGTTTGCGGTCTACTTCTTCCGTGTAAGTCTGGATAATCACAGGGTTTGTGATGTGCTTGGGCGAAATAAGCGCTTTCTGAATTTGCTCTGTATTTTTTTGAATAAACCCACCGGCAATATCGATTATCTCTTGCGCATTACGGTAGGTCTTGGTAATACTCAACTCCAGGCCGTAGCCGAATGTTTCTTTAAAGTGGGTAAACAATGTAATATCGGAACCCGCATAAGCATAAATGGATTGCCAGTCGTCGCCAACGGCAATTATTTTCGCCTCACATAGTTTGCTTAATTCTTTGGTAAGGTCGAAGCGCTGACGCGATATATCTTGGTACTCATCTACGATGATATATTTGAAATCAGGAACGATATTTTGTTCCTCTGCTTCGCGCAATATGCGCGCAGAGTCATTAATCATATCCTCAAAGTCAATAGCGTGGCGCTCTTTGAGACGTTTTGAATATTCAAGGTAACATTGTTCGCATATCGTTAAGAACAACTTCGTGCGTTCGTTCTTGGAAGTAGCATTCCATGTGTAGAACTTTTCTGTGGTGTAGCCGTTGGTCTTGAAGTTCTGTATGAACGTACAAACCAAACTGACAAGTCGTGATATATAGCGGTTCTCTTCGGTATTGACTATCTTCTCGAAAATCTCTTTAGACGGACGCGGATTTAACTCAAAGCCATGCGCTACTAGTTCTTCCTCCAAATGTGCAAGCAAATCTCGTCCGTCATTATAGCCAGAGAACGTATAGATGAGATCAGTTCCATGTTTCTTGTGCAATCGAACCTTATCATTTACCTCGCTCTTATACTTTTCTATCTGCTCTGCGGTATAGCGGTCATTGTGTCCTTCTTGCGTGATACCAAAGTGCTCCAGATATGCAACTTTATCGCCTTGCGTAATAGTAAAGTCAGGCGTGTAAACTTTGTAGGAGTTTGCGATATTGTACGGATATGGTTTCTCGTATGTATATTCTATGCCCATACGATATAGGAAGTTGGCTATTAACACTTCCTGTGACGAGCGCAAAGTTTCGCGCGCAATGGTCTGATATTTGCCTGTCCGCTCGTTGATAATCTTCTCGGCATACTCATCTATATTGCCACGAATAGTGGAGAAATCCGCCTTAGAGATGTAATTGAAGAAGTCATTCAAATCTTCTCCTTCATAGGGCGCATCAAAATAACTACCGAAGAATAGGATTAGCTTATCAACCAACTCTGGGTTTTCAAGGATATTGCCTTTAAGATAATTGTTGATGACATTATACATAAAACCCTGATCTACAATCATCATGCGTTCCGCATCTTGACGGCGCAAAATGGCATATCCTGTCTTATGGAAAGTAGTTACAGGACACGGAATGCCTAAATCCTTGTTTATCTTATCGCGTAACTCTCCGACTGCTTTGTTGGTGAAAGAAATTACAAGTATCTCATCTGGTGAAATGCCTTTCTTCTCTACAAGATAACGCACCTTTGCAGAAACGGTGGTAGTTTTACCTGCACCTGCACCCGCGATAACCAACGTATAATCCTCATCCGAAAGAACTACACGACGCTGTTCGTCGTCCAATCGGATTTTGGGATCAACTTTGTCAAGTATTCTATCGAGATATTCCTTTTCCTCTTTGAGATGCCGCTGAACATATTTCTCGTTGTGATCGGCAATAATTGAAGATTCTTCGTTGAGGCATACATCTTTGAACTCCGAGAGAAACTTTTCTACGTATCGTTTCTCCAGAGCATTTTGTGCACAATAATAATCCAATGTTTGAGCGCGTAGCGCATTCTCAAAGAAGGTGTAAGTCATGGAGTATTTGTCACGCAAATGCGCGTATTCCGAGCGAGCAATATACCTGTCCACTTCTTGCAGGGACATCAAGTCTTTGCGGAAAGCCATCAACTCCTTTATTTCCGGAGTCAGCGTCTTAAATTCCGCTTTGTCAGATTGGAATACGCTCAATATTTTGTATATTAAAGCCATGCTTATATGACAATCACATAGTTTTTAGGAGTTGGTTAGAATCGGTTGTTTTGTTTTCCAAGTGATAGTATAGGTAACTGCCCGCGAAATTACTACTTTTCTGCATTATACAAATACTTTATGTTTCTTTCAGCCATATGAACGGAGATATCAGCGGAAGGACGTGTTTATCACCTCGATAGCTTTCTCGATGATATCATCCTTGTCATCACTCTGTTGCGTCACAAGGATATCAGGATATACACCTTGTTCGATATCGTCCTTGTCACGATCATACATGCGCACGCTGGAAAAACGAACCATCCATCCACAGGGCAGTTCATAACTCATCGGCATACCTCCTCCACCACCACTTAGACCGCCTACTATAAGCGATTGGTCTGCATAACGCATCATGCTAACAAACAGATTAGCTGCTGAATAAGTAATACGATTGCTGAGTACAACTACCGGTTTCTGCCACCTATTACCACCCGCTAGAGACACCTTCAACTTCATCGGTTCCAAAGCCGAAAAATCATTGTGACCGGGTCCTGTCTTATGCTGCCAATAACCGATGGTCTGATCGTCGGAGAAGAAAGGAGCTGCCAAGCGGTAAGCATTAGTGATATCGCCACCTCCATTATTACGCACATCGATAATCAGTCCGTTACAATCAGCAAAAGCCGATAGAACCCACGCCATATTGCTTGTGCTGATATCGTTGGAGAAACTGGAATAGTAAATATAACCGATTTTACCATTGTCAATAGTGCAATAATAGAGACTCCCGGCAATACGATAATCATGCAAATAGAGTGCCTGAAGGCGCGTATCAAAATTAGCCGGCAAGGTGTCGTACCAAGCGGTACTATAACTACGGTCAAAAGCAGAGAAGAGATTGACGTGGCCATCGCGAAGCGAATCGAGCATACCGGCACAGAGATCAAATAGTGCCACCTGATCGTCCCGTTCCAACAACTCCGCCTTGGCTATATACTCGTCGTGAATAGATGCCCAGTCGATGCCCTTAGCATCAATATAGCAGTACTTGGTGTCAATAATCTGCCACAACGCCTCGACATTTTCTTTCGGATCCATCGAGAATTTTACTTCCTCTCTGGAACGACATGAAACCAGCAAAATAGTTGCCGCAAGGACGTATAATATGGATTTAGATATACTCATAGTCGTGCATTTGCGTGTATCTTGTATTTCCATCGGCAGCCAAGAACAAGGCTGAACTGATTGTGCATAAAGTGCAGATTATCTGTTCCATAACTGACATATTCGTGTTCACATCCAATGCGCCACGTGGAACGTATGAACTGCATATCAAGCGTGAGTTCGTGCTTGACGGTATTGTGGTTCCACGGACCAGAACAACGAGGTTGGCCGGGCACGCCCTCGGTAATCTCGTAGTACGATTCCCAGTATTCAGGTAAATAATCGAAACCCAATATATTAGTACGGAACTGATAATTAAGGCGGTAACTGGTTCGTTTGCCATAGAACGACCAACTGATTCCGGTCATAGCCATGGCATCTATCGCCACATCAAACGAGACAATCTTATTGACATTGCCGGCATGATAACGTCCGGAGAAACCGGTTTCCAGATAAGGGCCGACATGCACACGCAAGCGGTCTTCTAACCACCGCCATTCGTAGAAAGCGCCCCACCCTGCAGCTATTTGGAGTCCAAGATAACTATTCGAGCGCGCAGAACTATGATAGTCGGTCACACACATATCTACGCATCCGACATGCGCCCAATGGGCTAACCGTCCGGACCGCCCCAACCGGGTGTCTTGACGAAAAGGCTGCCACCACTCGTTGCCGAGACCAAACTGCAGACCCGTATAGCCCAACGGACTGAGATAAGAATCGAACTGATAGCCGGTACCTATCTTGAGTTTCAATATATTGTCATGCTCTACTCCCTCCTGCGCTATCAACAACGTAGGAAGGCACAACAGAACAACGAATATACCGATAACTCGTTTCATAATTATTAACAATCAATAGTCAGTTGTCTGTCACCAGACTCCAATACCTTGATCTTGACCCAAACAGTATCTTCTGGCAAAAGCGGAGCTATCATATCGGGCCACTCGATGAAACAATAGTTACCCGAATAGAGATACTCCTCTGCTCCAAAGTCCATCGCCTCGCGAACATCCTTCAATCGATAGCAATCGAAATGGTAGACCTCACCTCTGTATGGTTGTTCCACGTCGTACACATTGACGATGGCAAAGGTCGGACTATTGACAACATCGACCGAACCCATCGACTCACAGAGTTGTTTGATGAAAGTAGTCTTGCCGGCACCCATCTGACCATCGAACGCAAAAACACGATGCGGTTCAGCCAAGCGGAGTAACTCAATTGGACTGACTTGCTCACCTTGAACATTTAGTAGTGAAATGTGACAATTTTCGTCTTTTTTAATTGTATAAGTATACATACTGATTTCAAATAATCGATTCTCAGCGCGATATTTTGGCCTGAATTTGCTCGTAAATAGCTGAACCTCTGCTTTTTCCGAGCAATTCTATCCATTCTGACTTTTCAGCTGCTCCAGCGCGTTTCACGGAGCCGAAATGTTGTAGTATTTTTTGCTTAGTAGCAGAGCCAACTCCCTGAATATCATCGAGTTGACTATGAATTTGAGCCTTGCTACGTTGCTTTTTGTGGTACGCTATAGCAAAACGATGCACCTCATCCTGTATATTCACCAGCAATCGGAATACTTCACTGGTCACCGGCATACTGATCTCCTTGGGAGGAAATCCAAAGAGAAGTGTTTGGGTACGATGCTTGTCATTTTTCTTCAAACCGGCTATCGGGATAGACAGACCCAATTGGTCCTCGACTGCTTCACGAATGGCGTTCATCTGACCGAGACCACCGTCGGCAATAATCAGGTCGGGCATCGGAGCCCCGTCATCAATCAGATGTTGGTAGCGTCGACGAACGACCTCGCGCATACTGGCGTAGTCATCGGCACCTTCTACCGTCTTAATCTCAAACCTCTTGTAGTCGCTCTTGCTCGGTCGAGCCATCCGATAGACAACACACCCTGCCACAGCATTAGTACCTTGTATATTAGAATTATCGAAACAATCGATCCATTTCGGCAAAGTAGGCAGTCCCATCATCTGTTGCAACTCGGTCAGGATACGTACTCCACGTTGCTCGGGATTGAGTTTGTCTTCCTGCTTCAGCCGATCCAACTTATACTGCCGCACATTCTGCATGGCCAAATCGAGCAACTTCTTACGGTCACCACTCAGGGCAATATGTATATGTAGCGTCTCGTCAAAGACATCGGGTATGAAGGGAACGATCACATCCTTGGTTGCGCTACCCAGGCGTTCACGTAGTTCTAGCATCCCAAGGGCAAGCATCTCCTCTCTCTCTTCCTCCATCTTGCGACGGTACTCGATAGTCTGTCCCTGAACAATACAACCATTATGCACATGCAGCATACTGATATATACATGGTCGTCTTGTTCGTCATAGCCAAACACGTCTACGTCTCGCGCAACGGTAGTAGTGATGATAGTTTTGCTCCGGAATTGCTCCAGCAAATCTATCTTGCGTTTGACTTCTGCAGCCTCCTCATATTTCATTTCCGAAGCCAAACGAGTCATCTGTTCTTCTAGCTGGAGACCTATATCATGAGCATCTCCTCGGATAATCTGACGCGCCTGGTCTATCCAATGCAGATA
>JAEEHO010000365.1 GCA_016280845.1 Paludibacteraceae bacterium
AAAGTGGTATTTCAATTCCTAAACCTGACAACGGAAAGTGGGCACATAGCGGAGCAATCGCCTGCAACGGAATGTCTTTGTGTTGGCGACTTATGGACGCTCAATACTTCGGAGTACCTCAACGCCGCAAGCGAATCGCCCTTGTCGTGGATTACGGGGGTTACAACGCCACGGACATACTATTATCGGGAGAGCCGTTTGTCGGAGATATTACAGGCGGACGCTTCGGAAAAGTATTACCTGTCGGCGAGAGCTTGCGAGGGAATACTACGCAGAGCCGACAAGAGGGGGAAAGAGTTACCCGAAGTGCTGAAAACGGCATTGGAGAATCAGATAACTCATACACCCTCAAAATTAGGGGGGGGAGTGATACCTACCTCAAATCAGACGGAAGTATCGGAACGGCAGGAAAAGGAGCTTTGATACAGACCGAACAGAGTGCGACTTTGGGAGTTAGTCAGGATCAGACCTTGTCTACCCCGGCTACCGCATACGGTTTAGGCCCGGATAGTTTTAACTCCGGCAGCAACGCTCAATTCACAATGAGCATAGAGGAAGAAACGCAACCGCCTATAACCGAGCGTGGAGCGGGGGGGGGTATGCTCAATAACACAGTAAACGCTCTATGCCAGAGCGATTGGAGAGGAATCGGTAATCAGTATGTCAACGACGGAAAGGTTATCATCGAACCACATCACGACACCCCGAACAGATAAGGACATGAGGGGGTATTGCTATCGCAAGACGGCGCACCCCCAAACCCCTGATGAACCGCAAGGGTACGAAGATACGGAGATAGCAGATACGCTAAACATATTCGATTACACGGAAGCGAGAACACCCATTCTTGTAGTAGAGGTAAAAAATGAACGAAGCGAAGAACGAGGTTATAGCAGTTGACTTCTATAACCTCACCCTCACGGGGGGGTATGTATGACAGTTAGAGCAAAGACAGGCGACAACGAACACACCCCTTGCGTGATGATAAGACAAGAGCCGATACTTCTTGAAAGCAATCAAAATCATGCAACGATAAGCCAAAACGGAGTATGCACAACGCTTTCAGCAAGTATGGGTTGCGGGGGGATATATCCCGATGATAGTGCAAGAGGTTAGAAATGAGCGAGAAACAGACGGCTTTTGCGGTGGAAAATCACCCTAACGATAGCCGAGTGAAATTGAGTACGGACGGCACGGTGCAAGCCTTGACTACCCGTATGGGAACTGGGGGGGGGGTAACGTGCCGTTGGTGATGATAGAGGTTAGAAATGACATACCAAAAGATTAGCGGAACGCTATCGGCAAACGCACACGGTAGTTACAGTACGCAAGACGCATTAGGAGATTTATTGATAACTGATGTATTGCATAGGAAACGGACAAGTACAACAGACATATTTACAAGAACAAGTCGGAACGCTGAATTGTATGCACGATCAGCAAGCCGTAATTTTGAGGGGGGGGTACGAACCTATGGAAGATAACAACAACGATTATGTGGTAAGAAGATTAACGCCTTTAGAATGCGAAAGATTGCAGGGTTTCCCGGCTTTACTAACGGTGAGATTTTCTGAAATGACAAAGGACGAATATATTGCCTACAACATCGCAGAGGGGAATATAATTGTCGATACAGAAAACGGCAAGGTTTACGGGACGAGAGGACCAGGGGGTATAAAGCTTCCCGAACCGAAAGAACTTAAAGGATCACAACTCGAAAATGGTTATCTTGTTGTTACTATTGTCAACGGCGAGTGTAGGAAACAATGCAGACTTCATCGTATTGTTTGGATAGCTGCAAACGGTGTAGTTCCTGACGGTTATGTTATAGATCATATTAACAACGACAAGCGAGATAACCGTTTGTGCAATTTGCAACTTCTTACCCCTTCCGACAATTCAACGAAGGCAAGAAACGACGGCTTATACCAGGTGCATGAAAACGCAGGTCGAGCAAAAATTGATAATGAAACACATGACTTGATTAGGTATGCTTACGAAAATACCGAAATGACGTTGCGACAATTATCAGAAGTTTTCGGAATCAGCAAAAGTCGTGTTCATCAAATTGTTCACGAACAAGGTTGGACGGACATACCAGGTGCAAGCGACACGGCACGTTACAAGGCTTTAGGAAACAGTATTGCACTTCCACAATGGCAAATCATAATCGACAATATGGCGAAGTATCTGCCGGACGGTGCGACATTAGGCTCACTTTTTGACGGCATAGGCGGCTTTCCTCTTTGTTGGGAAAGAACACACGGCAAGGGAACGGCAAGGTGGGCGAGCGAGATCGAGAAGTTTCCGATAGAGGTTACAAAATATCACTTCGGCTGCGAAGAAGATCACATCGAGGGCGATATTGATAAGTACCTCGGCAAGCCTATTTTTTGACTTTTATGTATCTTCGTAGAATACTAAAGGTACAGACAGAATACAAAGAAAGGAGAGAA
This sequence comes from Paludibacteraceae bacterium, assembly GCA_016280845.1. GTDB lineage: Bacteria > Bacteroidota > Bacteroidia > Bacteroidales > Paludibacteraceae > Colicola. The sequence goes on from JAEEHO010000365.1 coordinate 2,457, forward strand.
CCTATGGAATACAAGCTCAACGAAAACGGCAACGGTGATACAGAGTTCATCAGACCGTCAGGCGTTATGTTCGTGAAAAGCTCTATGCCGTCAGGCAAGGCAAAAGCGATAATCGCAACGGGTACAATCGAGAAGTCAGATAAGTTCGACGGCTTCGAGATTTGTGTAAACGGCGGTGAATACTACTTCGCAGGCACGATCACGGAAGAAAAGCCGAGTAAGGCTGAAGCAGAGCCGAAGAAAACGGCAGGCAAGGGCAAGGCAAAGGCTAAATCAGAGTAATTCTTATCCCCCACGCTTGCAAGTCGAACATCAAACCGATACTACAAGCACGGGGATAGCCTTATTTAAGCCGTAGCATAGTCTAATTTGCGTATTCAGACAGAATACATCAAATTACATTCAGAACACATGAAAGCGATTAGAAAGCAAATCAGAGCCTATTTTGACATAGCGGTAATTTTATCCGATTTGGCATTGATGATGATCCTGATAGGACACCTTATACCTTATCCGCAGAAAGCGACACCCGATTACGTTACTGATGAAGCGACAGGGGTAAGCTCGTATGAGATTGCTAAAGGACTTCACGGAGAACTGAAAGAACAGAGCAAGAAAGCGGAATCGGAAAAGATAGAGTATGCCGGACACTTCGAGGAAGAAATCGGAGAAGAGTTTAATTGTCTGCTCTACGCAACAGTTCCTATCGGGCGGTACTACATCACCGCCTATAATCACGAAGAAACAGGCTCGAAGCTCACGGCAAGCGGTAAGACCTGTCACGAAGGGACTATAACGACTTGTGCTATTGATCCTAAACTGCACCGCTTCGGACAGTATTTTGAGATTGACGGACGTTTGTATGTCAGCGAGGATACGGGACGGCTCGTGAAGAAAAAGCACGTTGACCTGTATTTTGCTTCATACAAGGCTATGGCACGATACGGTAGCAATTATCAGACGATATACAGAGTGGAGTTTCCTTTTGGGAAACCGAAAGAGGCGTAGATTATGGGAGAAAAAGAACAACCCGACAGGCTATTAAGCGAGAAAGAACTAATCAGGCTCGCACATCAGCGTTTCGGACTTACGGCAAGCAAGGTGATACAAATGATTACTGATTGCCCCGAAGCAAGTGCGATTGAGGTTAAATATCCAGGTGATAAAAAGAGGGGCGAATGACCGCCCCTTTATTTTTTTGTGTAAATTTATTGCAGGAAAAATTATATCCGTGTTGTTCTCAAATTTGAAATCGCATACCATAGAGCCGTAATATAATCTCTCCTTTCGTTGCTATCGAATA
>JAEEHO010000366.1 GCA_016280845.1 Paludibacteraceae bacterium
AGGATTTCTTCGACATCATCTCGAGATTGGCCCGAGAAAGTCTCAATCACTCCTCGGAGAAATTGCAGTCAAAAAAAAGGTCAAACAGAATATAGACGAAAGACAACGGGCTAACAAACAACGAGCTAACAGGATATAGACAACGGGCTAACAGGATATAGACAAAAACAACAGCGAGCTAAACATAATATGGATAGCGAACTAAACATAATATACGGAATATAAATAAAAGACAACGATATGGACATTTTAGAGAACATGATCGCGCGTGCGAAAGCAAATCCGCAGCGCATAGTATTGCCGGAAGGCGATGAACCGCGTACATTGGAAGCAGCAAACATCCTGCTGCGCGACAAGATTGCCAATTTGATTTTGATCGGTGATCCGGAGAAAATCAAAGGTATGGCCGCAGAGAAAGGCTATGAGTTCATCAAGGATGCAAAGATTATTGACCCGATGAACGACCCGAAGATGCCGGAGTACGCCAACTTGCTGTTCGAGTTGCGCAAGAACAAAGGTATGACTGAGGAAGAAGCAAAGAAGAAAGCGCAAGACCCGCTGTATCTGGGTTGTCTGATGATCAAGGCAGGCGATGCAGACGGCGAACTGGCAGGTGCTCGTGGTACAACAGCAGACACTATCCGTCCGGCGTTCCAGATATTGAAGACCCGTCCGGGTTGTTCCATCGTGAGTGGCGCATTCCTGATGTTCACTCCGGCAAAGCAGTTGGGCGAGAACGGATTCCTGATTTTCGCAGACTGCGCCGTTAATCCTAATCCTGATGCAAAGCAGTTGGCAGAGATTGCCATTTCGACCGCAGAGACCGCAAAGAGTCTGGGTGGATTCGAGCCGCGCGTGGCTATGCTGTCGTTCTCGACCAAAGGTAGTGCAAAGCACGAGTTGGTTGACAAAGTGAGCGAAGCAACCCGTTTGGCAAAAGAGATGGCGCCGAATCTGCAGATCGACGGTGAGTTGCAGGCTGATGCAGCGCTGGTGGAAAACGTAGCAGCAACAAAGGCTCCGGGTAGCAATGTAGCAGGAAAGGCTAATGTGCTGGTATTCCCTGACCTGCAGGCAGGAAACATCGGTTACAAACTGGTGGAGCGTTTCTCGGGCGCAGATGCCGTTGGTCCGATTCTGCAAGGTATAGCTGCTCCGGTGAACGACCTAAGCCGCGGCTGCAAAGTGCAGGATATCGTGCAAATGGTAGTTATCACAGCAAATCAAGCTATTAAATAAGACCGCCCTTCGAACAGAAAGAGGGCATACCATAGAAAAACAAATAAAAAGACTAACAATATGAAGATTTTGGTATTGAACTGCGGAAGTAGCAGTATTAAGTACAAGCTCTTCGAAATGGAGAGCAAAAAAGTGATGGCACAAGGCGGTGTGGAGAAGATCGGCCTGCCCGATTCGTTCCTGCAAGTCAAACTGCCAAACGGCGAAAAAGTGATTATCGAGAAATCGATGCCGGAACATACTATCGGTATTCAGTTGATTCTTGACACGCTGGTTGACGCTAAACTCGGATGTATCAAAGACCTGAAGGAGATTAACGCCGTTGGTCACCGCGTAGTGCATGGCGGCGAGAAATTCAACAAGTCGGTGCTTATCACTCCGGAGGTGAAGAAAGAAATCATCCAATGCGCCGAATTGGCTCCGCTGCACAACCCTGCTAACCTGAAAGGTATTGAGGCTATCGAAAAGACATTGCCGGGCGTACCGCAAGTGGCTGTTTTCGACACCGCATTCCATCAGACCATGCCGGACTACGCGTATATGTACGCGCTCCCATATGAGTTGTACGACAAATACGCTATCCGTCGCTACGGTTTCCACGGCACCAGCCACCGCTACGTGAGCGCGCGTGTGTGCGAATTTTTAGGAGTAAAAGCCGAGGGCAAAAAGATCATCACCGCACACATCGGCAACGGCGGCAGTTGCACAGCAGTGCTGAACGGCAAAAGCGTGGACACCAGTATGGGTCTGACGCCTATCGAGGGTCTGATGATGGGTACACGTGTAGGCGATCTGGATCTGGGTGCTGCCACCTTCATCATGGACAAAGAGAAACTGAGTACGGCCGAGTTTAACAATCTGGTGAATAAAAAATCCGGTTTGGCCGGTGTAAGCGGTGTATCGAGCGATATGCGTGATGTGACCGCAGCATGCAAAGCCGGTAACCAACGCGCTATTCTGGCACGCGAGATGTTCATCTATCGCGTGAAGAAATATATCGGTGCGTACGCAGCAGCCATGAACGGCGTGGATATAATCGTTTTCACCGGCGGTATCGGCGAGAACGATGCAACAGTCCGCAATGATATTGCCGAAGGACTCACCTATCTGGGGGCCGAGTTGGACAAGAAAGTGAACGACGGTATTCATGGCGAAGAGGCTGTTATCTCGACCAAGGATTCGAAAGTGACTCTCTGCGTCATTCCGACCGACGAAGAACTGATGATTGCCAGCGACACACAAGCGTTGGTGTAAAGTGCTGACGCACGTTAAATAGCTTAACTTTGATTTCGTTGTTTAGTCACGTAGATTGTTGATTTGAAAGAGAGAGCAATGCGGGCACATTGTGATCGAAAGAAAATCCGCAAGATACAAAAAGTAAACACGAAAATAACCTAAAATAATATCATAAACACTTAATTATATGAATAAACCGATTATTTATCAACTGGTCCCTCGATTGTTCAGCAACTTCAACGAGACACGTAAACGCTGCGGAACGATAGAGGAGAACGGTTGTGGGAAGTTGGAAGATATCAATGAATGTGCACTCAGGTCTATTGTGGACCTGGGTGCCACTCATGTATGGTACACGGGCGTTATTCGTCACGCTACGGCAGCAAGAAACAACCCTGCCATAACCAAAGGCCAGGCCGGTTCGCCCTATGCCATCACGGATTACTACGACGTTGATCCAGATCTGGCAAAGAACGAGAGCAAACGCATGGCGGAACTGGAATCACTCATCAAACGCACGCACGAGGCCGGACTGGGAGTGATTCTGGATTTTGTGCCGAACCATGTGAGCCGTGAATACAAGAGTGCCTGCAAACCCAAGGGAGTGAAGGACTTAGGCGAAGGCGATCATCCAGAATGGGCCTTTTCGCCGCTGAACAATTTCTATTACTTGCCGGGCGAACGATTCACAATGGACAAGGATCTGCACGGCTACGAGGAATTTCCGGCCAAAGTGACGGGCAACGATTGTTTCAGCAGCCATCCATGTCCGACTGACTGGTACGAGACAGTCAAACTGAATTACGGTGTTTACTACCAAGGCGGCGGAGAAAAGCAGTTCTGCCCTATTCCGCTAACATGGGGAAAAATGCTGGACATACTGCTCTTCTGGGCAAGCAAGAAGATAGACGGTCTGCGTGTGGACATGGCAGAAATGGTTCCTGTGGAGTTCTTTGCCTGGGCAATAACCAAGGTGAAAGAGAAATATCCGAAGATACTCTTTATCGGCGAGTGCTACGACCCGAACAAATATGACTCATACCTGGCCGCTGGATTCGACTATTTGTACGACAAGGTAGGAATGTACGACTATCTGCGCGGAGTGACAAGCCGCAACTGGCCGAGCGCAGGAATCACACAACAATGGATGCAGCACGGCGATGCACGTTTGCCGCACATGCTGTACTTCATGGAGAACCATGACGAGCAACGTATAGCCAGCGGTTTCTTCTGCGGAAACGGTGCTTGTGCTGAACCAGCGATGATAGTAACAGCCACGCTGACACAAGGGCCTGTGATGGTATATGCCGGACAGGAACTGGGCGAGCGAGGAATGGATATGGAAGGATTCAGCGGCATAGACGGCCGCACGACCATCTTCGACTATTGGGGCGTGAAGAGTCTGCAAGCTTGGGCGAACAAAGGCAAATACGACGGAGCCAAACTGAACGATGAACAGAAAGAGTTGCGCAGTTTTTATCAGAAACTACTGACTATTACGCGAGACAACAAGGCTATTCAGAAAGGCAAGATGTACGACATCACTTACGCGCAATGGGAGGGATTCAACAAAAGCAAGCAATATGCCTACTTGCGCCACGAGGGCAGCGAGACGCTGCTGATTGCAGTCAATTTCCATGACCGCGAACAGAAAGTGAAAGTACGCATTCCGAACGACGCCTTCGTCTATCTCGGTATGGACGAGAAGAAGAAAGCAACGGCTACGGATCTGCTGCGCGGCGGCAAGCAACAAATAGTTTTTGAGGCAGACCAACCGATAGAACTGACCTTGCCGGCATGGAAGGGCGTGATATTAAAGATTAAGTGAAAGGTGGGAAAAGATGATGGAAAGAATAAAAGACATATTACG
>JAEEHO010000367.1 GCA_016280845.1 Paludibacteraceae bacterium
GTTACGTCCTGCGAGACGGAAGGAGATTTCGTTCGAATCAACCGGGTGCATCTTACCGTCATAAATAATCACGCGTACGTCACGTGCATACGAACCGGTCAACGGTCCCTGCTCCATACGATCCATGATACCCTTGACGATAGCCGGGATGAAGCGTGCATCAATCGCACCACCGACGATGGAGTTGATGATGATCAGCTTACCACCCCACTCGAGGTTGATCTCCTGCTGATCCTTGACGGATATCTTGTATTCCTGGTTGCCGAACTTGTAGGACTCCTTAACCGGCATTCCGTCCTCGTACGGCTCAACGATCAGGTGAACTTCGCCGAACTGACCGGCACCGCCGGACTGTTTCTTGTGGCGATAGTCGGCACGTGCGGCCTTGGTGATGGTCTCGCGATACGGAATCTTCGGCTCGCTGAACTCGATCATCATCTTGTCGTTGTTCTCCAGACGCCATTTGAGTGTGCGCAAGTGGAACTCACCCTGACCGCTGACGATCATCTGGCGCAACTCCTTGGACTGCTCTACCACCCATGTCGGATCTTCCTCATGCATACGAGTCAGCAGTGCTGCCAGTTTCTCCGCATCGCTCTCGGTCACCGGTTTGATGGCGCGGCGATAGCGTGGTTGCGGATATTGTATCGGGGCGTACTGCAGGTCGCAGTCCTTGGTGTTCAGTGTATTACCCGTGCGGGTATCTTTCAGTTTGACGGTAGCGGCAATATCGCCTGCTGCCACTTCGTCCACCGGCACACGGATGGAACCGGCTACGCTATACAACTGCGAGATACGCTCCTTGGTGCCGCGCTCCATGTTAACCAGGTCGTCGCCGTTGCGAACTGTACCTTGCATCACACGGAAATAGTTGACTTCGCCGATGTGCGGCTCAACCGATGTCTTGAAGACATATAGGCTGGTCGGCGCTTTGGCGTCCGGACTGATGCGCTTGCCATCAATGGTCGGATAGCTGAACTGTGCAGGCGCGGGAGCCATACCGTTCAGGAAGTCCATCAGACGACGGATACCCATATCTTTGAGGCCCGAGCAGCAGATAACGGGATACATCGATCCGTCTGCGTAAACGCTCTTAAGACCTTGCATGATTTCTTCGTCGGTCAGGCCTTCGCTCAAGAACTTGTCGAGCAAGGTCTCATCTGCCTCTGCTGCTTGTTCCTGCAGCTGCTGACGCATTTCGCCAACGCGCTCTGCGTACTCGGCAGGTATATCTTTCAATTCGGGTGCACCGCCGTCTTCTTTCCAAACCAGCATCTTACCCTTCAGCACATCGATAGCGGCATTGAAGCCTGCGCCGGCATTGACAGGGAACTGAATCAGGGTGCATTTGTTACCGAAGTGTTCCTTCAGTTGGTTGTATGTGCGTTCGAAGTCTGCGTCCGGGTGGTCGCACTTGTTGATCACGAACGCGAGAGGTTTCTTGGCGCTCTCCACGAGGCGGAAGTTGTTTTGGGTTCCTACCTCTACGCCTCCGTTGGCGCTGAGTACGATGAGGGCTGAACCGCACATCTGCAAAGCTGCTACCGTGCCGCCGCAGAAGTCATCACTACCTGCGCAGTCGATGATGTTCAGTTTTCTGCCTTCGAACTCGATGTTACAAACAGTAGAGAAGACCGAATAGCCATACTCTTTTTCTACAGGGAAATAGTCGCACACGGTCGATTGCGCCTCAATCGTTCCGCGGCGTTTGATCACCCCGCACTCGAACAACATCGACTCCATCAGAGTCGTCTTACCAGATCCGCTGCCGCCCAACATAGCGACATTCTTGATCTCATTTGCCTGATAAACTTTAGCCATAAGATTAATTATTTAAGGTTATATATAGGGCACTTCAATAAATTCCATGTTTATGAAGTTTCAATATAAACATTGAAATCAAAGTTAAGCAATTTATAAAAGAACCCTATAGTTGTGTTGTTTTCAATGTGCTATTAGCAAATCGGTCGCAAAGGTACAAATAAATAATGATATACACAAATAAATGAGCAATTATTTTTTGAATTTTTTGCCTTTTTTGCCAACTCGATTTTGCAAAATGCTTATAATGTGCCAACTCGCTCTTTTGTGCAATTTTCATTTTTTTTCGGCCACCGTCAATCAGCCACTCTCGCGCCACTCTCGCGCCACTCTGAAGAAGAAAAAAGCGGTGCGCACAACGCACCGCTTAATCGCTAATCAGGACCATTAGCCTCTAACCATTCGTCCTTTGGCTATCACTTCACCTCTTGTCCTTGCAGGGTATAGGTCCTCTCACCACGTTGGATGAGGATCTGCCCATCACGAATTACCTTTGTACATTGTACCTCGTCGCTTTGTACATATATGAGGTTTGTTGCAACTGATGTAGCGCCGGTAGTGGTGAACTGGCCGGTATAGGATGCTACTACTGTATTTTGGGCATCTTTGGCCGTTAGACTGAAAGCGTAGTTCGTTCCGCTATTCAGGCCGGTCACCGTAAACTGCATACCATTGGCGGTCATGATAGCCGCTGGTGTGCGCGACTTGCCATCACGCGAAGGCGCAAAAGCAATACCTGTCAATTGTCCGTTGGCGTTGAAGATCAATGTGCAGAACACAACGCCATCTTTGGTTATCTCAATAGAATACGACTCTGCGCTATTATCTGTCGGCCAAGTGAAGGTCGCAGTATTCTCGGTCGTTTCAATCTTAACGTCACCATTCGAACTAGTTCCCGTAGCACCTACTTCTTTCAACAAGAATCGGCTCCAATTAGGATCAATCTGATAGTCGAATAAGAAATCTGCCA
>JAEEHO010000368.1 GCA_016280845.1 Paludibacteraceae bacterium
AAAGGTGTCCGCCACTTGTTCTATTTCCTTGCGCGTGTGCGCCTCTTTGTTGGCTAACTCGGAGTCGGAAACGCGTCCTCTTAACATGTCGAGATGCTTGCACGCTCCTCTGTAGTAGTAACCGCTGCAGTTGCAGCCCCAGTGGTCGTTAACCTTGTACAGGGTGTAGGACGCGTCGCCGGCCTTGTGCACCGTGTACTTGCTGTCGCTTACGCGGAGCAGCTTGTAACCGTTTTTTTCAGTTGCCATAACTCGATTTTCCATCCTATTGTTAAGTGAGTCCTCTATCACCTCTTTCTCGTCTTTCTTTTCTGCGTTGTCGTCCTTTTCGCCGATGTAGACGTTGCCGTCCTCGTCCTTTCCAATGATGGTAAGGTCGCTGTTTTCGTTCAGGTAGTCCTTGGCGGCGGTAAGGTTCTCCTTGGTGTACTTCTTCGCGAGAACGGTGTCGCCGTCCTTATCTTCAAGTAGGGTGAACTCCTCGTCGTCCGCGTCCTTTATCTGACGGTCGGAGAGGAGTTGGTACTTGTCGATTATCTGCGCGTAAAGGGCAGAGTCGCTTGTTCTGTGGTACTCCCGTATGAGTGCCTTTATCTGCGACCGCAGCTGCGAGTCGGTGAGTGCCTCCTCCAAGGTATTCTTTGAGCGGGTTTTGCGCCCAAGATTGAACCCGCGCTTGTAGTACACGTTGTCCGTCTTGAGCACCTTCTCACGCTCGGTGACCTCACCCATCGCACGTCCCAACTTAAAGTCGTTCAGCTCTGATATCTTTGACATGGTTGTGAGTGTTTAGTCTAACACAAACTCTTCCATCCAAGGCTTTACAAGGTGGCGAGTGTGCGACGTTCCGCGCACCGCCTCTAAGATCCTCTTAAAGTCTCGTGAGTTGCGAGGCAGTACCTCCATAACCGCGTCAACCGCAATCTTGTCAGCGTACTTATCCGACTGTCTGCCAAAACCGCGCCGTCCCTCGTCCTTGAGCTCGCTGTACGCCTCCGCTACGCTTACACCGTCCCAATCAGCCTCGTCCGTCCAAGGCTCGTCACCGTAGTAGGCATCCAAAACGTCCACCAACTCCTCGCAACGCTCCTCGTCCAATAACTCTTCGTAATACATAAGTCTAAATATCTAAATTGTTTAAAATTGTTTTATCTCATCTGCCAAGAACCTATTAGGTCAATAAGCTCGTAAGCCTTGTAAGGATCAAGATCCAAAAGGTCAATCTTCTGTCCGCCATACCACCGATTATAGCTTACATAAACAGTCTCGTCTCCGTTTACGTCAGTTTCTATCCACGCCTTAAACGAAAACCCTCTCCACTCTTCCTCTGAGCACTCACTAATAAGTTCGCACACGAAAGCATACGCCGTATCGTACACCTCCTTGAAAAAATCGTTAGCCTCATTAACAGTTTTTAAAATGTTCTTATTCATAACTTTGCAACCTTAAAATTAATACTCATTAACAACCCTTTAAATCCACCGCAATAATAATAAAACATTTATTACAGTGTACTATTAACACTCAACTAAATATATAATTCGCGTTTAGTCTAAGCTGATGTTTTTCAACGCCATGTACTTGGCTACCATCTCGTAGAACTCCTTCTTTTGGTTGCTGTCCTTGAAGGACTGCAGCAGCCGCACAATAATGCGATCCTGCTCGCTCATAGAGTCCTCACTGAAAAGCTGCCCGCCCTGCAGCAGCTTGCGGTACGCCTCCACCACCTTGACCTCGTTGTCCGCTATTGAGTTCATATACTTGAACACGTCGTCAAGATCAAGCTCGTCAAGCTCAAGCGCCTCGTTTGCCTTCTCTACAAACTTCTGCGTAAACTTAGACCGCAGATCCTTAAGACCGTCCACGTAGTCGCGCACATCCTCAAGTCCCGTCACCATCTCTATCGCAAGCTGCGTGTTTATCGTCTTGAGCGTAATGCCGCGCTCCTCCCTGTTTGCCGTACCCTCCGCAATCTTGCGGGCTAAAACATCCGTGCTGTAATTGTCGCTCATATACTAACTATTTTCTACCATCTCAATATCAACCGATCCGTTGTCCACCTCCTTCGCTTCCCTGTTCAAAAATGAGCAGGATTTTAGCTTATAGGCGGACGGAACTAAGTCGTTGTCAATCCTCACCACAACCCCCTCACGTGGCACTTTGTAGGCGCACAGCGGCTCGTTCCCCTCTATATTGTAGGCGTGCGCAAGCACCTCGGGAAGACGCTCCACAGACTCCGTTACGCCCTTGACCTCTCCGTGGTAGAGGTGAACGTTTTTTATATTAAAGATGCGAGCGACGCTACTATCACCGCTCTCTTTCATTTGACTGATAAGAACGTTGGTGAACAATATCACGTCCTCAATCGGGTACTCTATTATACCGCTGTCCGTGTGCTCCGTAACCCTGTATATCATTATAAAGTTTTCACCCGACTTGCAGCCGTAGTCGTAGTCCTTTTGTATCATCCTGCACTCGTTGGACAGATAACCGCATATCTCGCCGTACACCGTAACTCCCTTCGGAATATAGGGGTAGAGCATGTTACCGTACTCCGTCCATATATCCACCCCGTAGTAACCGTTTTTGTGACGGTTGTTCGCCCACTCGTTCTTGATTACCTTGCGCGACGACACCACCATGCCGTAGCGTTGGTTGAACTCGGGGATGCTCGTCTTGAAGACCTTGTTAAGCAACCGTCTGACCGCGTATAACCGCTTAGGGTAGTTGGTGAGCAGATTACCGCATATAAACGACGTGCCGTGCATCTTGACCGTAACGTCAATCACCGTGTTGGGAGTAAAGCGATCAAGGTGCTTCTTGAGCAGCTCCGTGTCGTAGTGCAACCTAAACTGCCCCGCAACCATCCTATCAAACTTGTCCCACTTCGAAACCTTCTTCGACTCCGTCCGCGAGTGTCCGCCGTGGGTGGGAGGCACGTACGCCTTGACAAAGGTCGTGGGTTGCCACATGTCAGGTGAGAACGTAACGGAGTCAAAATCAGTACCTACCATCTGCTCCCAATCTATATCCTTCAACCAACTGCCGTAAGCCTTAACCATCATCTCGGGTTTGAAAAGCACGCCGAAAGAGGGACAGCCGCGAAGCCTGATCATCCGCACGCGTCCGTTCTTTCCAAAATAGCCCTTCATCTTCTTAAAGTTCTCGGAAAGGAGAAACTCCGAATCCTTCTTGATCCACTCCCTAATCTCCTCCTCATTTACATTCATCTCCCAATCCGCGTACAGGTTGTTTGCAGACAAAAACCCGTCGTGGATCTGACACTCATTGCTTACGTAAAGCATCACGTCACCCTCGCGGACGTCGTTCTTGTTAACCACAATTGACTCGCCGTTTACAAACGTCTGCTTAAGGTTGTCGCTGTTGGAAACGTCAATAAGCTCCCCTATGCGCACCACGGAGCAGCAGTACTCCTCGCTAAAACGCTCAGACTTGCTGAGCAGGCTGTTGCTGTTGTCCATTTTCTATAACTGTTTTAAGTAAGTTGTACATCACGTTTACCGAGTGCTGCTCCGCCTCAATAAACTCGGGTGCGGCTTTTATGCGCGAGCGGTGCTCGTTGA
>JAEEHO010000369.1 GCA_016280845.1 Paludibacteraceae bacterium
ACGGGTTATTACGCGGATGGCAAGTATTATCATTATGTCAAGAACCATTTGGGTAGTATTTGTATGGTGCTTGAGTCCGAGAGTGGCAATATTGTGCAGAACACATCCTATTCTGCAAGTGGAATACCTTCGAGTACCGCGCTTGACGAGCAGCCGTATCTGTATAACGGTAAGGAGTTTGTTGAGGCGCATGGGCTGAATGAGTACGACAGCCAAGCACGTATGTACTATGCAACCATCATGCGTGCTACGACAATGGATCCGTTGGCAGAATCCAATTATCATATTTCTCCGTACGCTTGGTGTAACAATGATCCCATAAACAACTTTGACCCGGATGGAAGATCTACGCATACTGATGAAGAAGGCAAAGTAGTCGCTGTTTATGACGATAATGATTTGAATATCTACAAACATTCTAATGCTCAATTGGAATCATGGGGAGATGTTTACGAGAATCATTTAACTTCAGAAGGCGCCGAAGTAATGGGCCAATCTCTGCATGCTATGAGTTTCGCAGACCAAAGAAAGTACAATGATACTAGGGAAGTTACTCATGCTGATGGTATGACAATTGATTTCGGTTCCACTGCATTAGGTGATGCTATTCAGGAAGTCGTAGATTCAAAACCTTCGTTGGTAAAATATGCCCTAAACGCACGAAGTAAGCATGATTGGGATTTTAAAGAACAAGCGCAATATAAAAATCACGGTTCACAAATATCTGATGGCGTTTATCTTTCTCCTAGAGATGCCGGAAATGTTTTAGCTGGCGCAATAAAACGTCAATCCGGTCTATTGGCTCCTATTGTGCAGTTTGGTTACGGCGCTTACAATCTTACGCATAATAGTGTTCGAGGAACTGCAATCTTGACAATGGGAACTGCAGCCCTAATGTATAAGCATCCTCTGCTTGGTATTCCGACTGCAGCAATAATAATGAATGGAGAGGACAAATTAACACAATTATCAATCGATTTAGGATACAAATATTATGGTAGGAAATAAGAAAATACTATTACAAATACTCATGCTTTTGAACTTACTGCCTTTGCTATGCTCCTGCGTAGACAAAGTAGAGTATACATATGAAAATGTGGTAATAACCAGATACGATCATTGGGATCACTGGCCAAGTTATAAATCTGTGTATTACTGCAATACAAGTGACAAAAAATGTAAGATTGAAGTATCTGGAGCACAAAACTATTATACTGCACTATTGTGTATTGACAAGGAAACAAAAAAGGTGTGGATTATAATAGATGATTGTTATATACGACAACAAGAGGTGGATTCTGCTCATTTTTATGGAGACATGATCGGTCCTGGACACGTTGTGCCCAAAGAAATTAAAGATATACATGATTTAAAATGGGCTCACAAACTGGATTTGCTAGAAGAAAATTATGAGTGTTATGCTTTAAAGGGAATGGGGGATTATTTAAAATATGAGAAGGAAGACTCAAAAAAAATATTCCCTAATAGCAAAATAGAGGCACAATATAAGATGCACTGCGGTTTGGTAGAACTATTTAGACTATGGGGAGAATAATATAAAAGTATTTTTCAATAGCCAAACCGATGCAAGGTATAGAATCTTCCTATAAACAGTGATTTTCTAAGTGGCTCGAGAGTGGCGTGAGAGTGGCTAAACCTCACGCTATTCTCGGGAGACTCTGAAGACGTATGAGATACATATGAGATACGGATAATTCAGGCCTTCGTCAAAACGATTAATTGCTACGTTATATAAAGCAGGCATTTGACTGACATTTGCGAGACAATTACAGTATTAGGTCGAGAACAAATTTTTGGGTGATACCTTCGGCACGCCCTAAAAGGGATATATGTAAATTTTATATGCTCTTCCCGAAAAGTGCTTATAAAATTTGCGTATGTGCAATTTTTGTAGTACTTTTGCAGTCGCAAAAGTTTTTAAGAATAGTGAAAAGTATTGAGAAAGCTATACAGAACCGCACAATGCTGCTCGTTGGCGACAATGTAATGGATGCCATAGCCGCCAAACGCGTAATCATTTTCGGCGTGGGCGGTGTCGGTTCGTGGTGCGCCGAGAGTCTGGTGCGCAGCGGCATAAGACGAATGACCATTGTCGATTCGGATCGAGTGTGTATCACCAACGTCAACCGCCAGTTGATGGCAACAACCAAAACAACCGGTCGCGTCAAAGTGGAAGCACTGAAAGAACGTCTGCTGGAAATCAACCCGGAAGCAGAGATAGATGCCATACAGGAGATATTCAATGCAGAAACGGCTGACAAGTTCCACTTGGACGAATACGATTATATCATCGATGCGATTGACAGCCTGAAGGATAAGATGGAACTGATCGTGCGTGCGACAAGCAAATCGCTAGCCGGACCTAAGTTCTTCAGTTCGATGGGCGCAGCGTTGAAGATGGACCCGACGAAGATACAAGTGAGCGAGTTCTGGAAAGTGAACGGTTGCCCGCTGGCCGCAGCGTTGCGATACAAGATGCGTCACCAGAAGCGCTTGCCCGGACGCAAGTTTATGTGCGTCTGGAGTCCGGAGGTGCTAAGCAACTTAGGCCAAGCCAAGACGTGCGGCACATCGGCTTGCATGTGTCCGAAAGCCAAGATAGGCGAAGGCCGACCGGACCTGCTCAACCATGAGTGGTGCTCTGCCAAAGCACAGATAAACGGTTCGCTGGCGCATATAACCGCCATCTACGGATTCACCATTGCCGGACTGATAATACAAGACATCTATAAAAACAACCTAAATAGCACAGACCAACAATGATCCTCATTGCCGACAGCGGCAGCACCAAAGTACACTGGTGCATGCTCACAGCCAGCGGACAGAAATCAGACTTCCGCACAGATGGTATCAATCCTGTTTTCCAAAGCCCGGAAGACATATACAACTGCATCTCCAACCAACTGCTGCCGCAGATGGGTCATTTGCTATGGGCCGGCACCATCACGCATATCTTCTTCTACGGCGCCGGATGTACGCCCGAGAAAAAGATTGTTGTCAAGCAGGCGCTGAAGTCGGTTTTCAAGAAAGCCGAAGTGACGGTTGAGTCCGATATGCTGGGTGCGGCGCGCGGATTGTTGGGTCGCAAACAGGGTGTGGCGTGCATTCTCGGCACAGGCAGCGGCAGTTGCTACTATAACGGCGAGACCATCGAATGGGCTGTGCCTTCGCTGGGTTATATATTGGGCGATGAGGGTTCGGCTGCCGTATTGGGCAAAAGGCTTGTCAGCGACCTGCTGAAAAACCAGATGGAGGAACCCCACCCGACCTCCCCACAAGGAGAGGAGAAGAGCCTGAAGGAACTTTTCTTTAAAGAGCAAAACACCTCGATGGCGGACATCATCGATCGCGTTTATCGCCAGCCGTTCCCGAACAGATACCTGGCCGGCCTGTCGCGTTTCTGCGCAGACCATATTGACGACGCGCGCATATACGCGCTGGTTTATGACCATTTCGTACAATTCATCCGCCGCAACTTGGTGCAATACAACACGCAGAACCCGATAGGCTTTGTCGGATCGGTTGCCTATTACTACCGCCCCATACTGGAGAAAGCGATGGCGGACGAAGGGTTGCCCGTCGGACGTATACTGATTGATCCGATTGAGGGTCTCTGCGAATATCACAAAGACATTATTGTCCCCACTACAGAATAAATGATTACAACTAAACAAGGTCTTTTGGCGCTGAGCCCGATTGCGGCAATGATAGCGCTGCTGGTATTTTTCTCTGTTTATTACGAAGGCGTCAGCAATGCGCCTCTGTTGTTCATCTTCGTGCTGACCTCCATCGTCGCAATAAGTACGACACGCGGCATGAAGTTCGCTGAACGTGTGAGTCTGTTCTCATCGGGCGCAGGAAGCAAGGATCTGCTGCTGATGGTATGGATCTTCATGCTCGCCGGCGCTTTTGCCGCCAGTGCCAAGCAGATGGGAGCAGCCGGAGCGATGGTCGATCTAACATTGTCCTTCCTGCCCGCACGATTTGCATTGGCGGGTTTGTTCTTCGCCGCTTGTATCACATCGCTGTGCATGGGAACGAGTGTAGGTACTATTGTTGCGCTGATGCCTATAGCCGTAGGTCTGGCCGACAAAACAAGCATGGCTCTGCCGATGGTAGCCGCAGCCGTTGTGGGCGGCGCATTCTTCGGCGACAACCTGAGTTTCATCAGCGATACCACCATCGTGGCAACGCAATCGCAGAACTGCAAACTGAGCGATAAGTTCCACTTCAATGTGCGCATGGTGCTGCCCGCCGCCATAGTGGTTGGCTTGCTGTATATTTTCCTGGGCAGCAGCGCAACAGAGATAGGCGCAGCCGGACATATCGAGTTCTGGAAAGTGATACCATATCTGACGGTACTGATCTGTGCCGCGTGCGGAATGAACGTGCTGGTGGTATTGGCCATAGGCAATACGCTCACTTGCATCACGGGCATAGCGGACGGCAGCTACAACCTAATGGGATGGATCGACAGCACGCTGCAGGGCGTGATGGGAATGAGCGAACTGATTCTGATATCCATGCTGGCAGGAGGAATCTTCGCTCTGATCAGTCACAACGGAGGAATGGATTTTGTGATCAAGGGAATCACGCGCGGCGTCAAGACGCGTGCGGGCGCCGAACTGAGTATATGCACGCTGGTCGGTTTTGCCAATATATGTACCGCCAACAATACCATCGCCATTCTTTCGGTGGGCGACATAGCCAAGCGTGTAGCGGCTAAGTTTGACATCGATCCGCGCCGCAGTGCCAGTCTGCTGGATACAACGAGTTGTTGCGTTCAGGGATTGTTGCCATACGGCGCGCAACTACTGATGGCCAGCGGTTTGGCGGGAATCAGCGCTGTGGCTATCATTCCGTATCTGTACTACCCTATTCTGCTCGGCGTGGCAGTACTGATCACTATTGCAATCCGTCAACGCAAAGGCTGAGCAGCCAGCATTTCGTTCGCTTGCCGACTTTCGTACTCGAACTTGACATCCTCATAGAAATGAGCGATGGCAGTTCGCACGAACGGCACCACCACACATAAGCCGATGAAAGCCAATATAAAGCCGAGGCAGAACCAAAAAGTGAAGGTCAGTTTCAGTACTACCAACTGCCATACATGACCGCGCATCATCTGACGACTCATGCGCAACGCTTCCGAAGCCGAGATACCGGGATAATCGCTGATGATATACGGCGTCATGCTGTAGGCGTACCACAAGTAGATTGTTCCGATGAATGCGGTCAGAGGGGCTATCAGTACCAGACGAACGACATAGAGCAAACCTGCTAAGACATACGTATCCCAATTGAGAGAGAAGTGGCGGAAGAGAATCGCCAAACAAAACTCATTCTTCACTTCTTTACGCACGTACGTAAGGAACATGCAGTTATAGGCAAAATGCAGGGGGATAATCAGCAGAACAGAATATACCACTGCCACTAATCCTCCCCAATGTTCGTAATCAAGAGCTTCAATATCGAGAGTCTCTGCAATGACATTCGGTGTACCGATCAATGTGGCATAAGTAAACGCCACCAACAGCGCCACAAAAACCATGTTTTCCCACTGGTCACACAACGTGGTGCGCGCCATAGCACGGTACATCGAGAACTTCTTCATAAACAATTATGCTTGTATTTCTTGAACTTCTTGTGCTTGCTCTGTTTCGTACTCGGCCTTCACATCCTCATAGAAATGAGCTTGGGCTGTGTATACATATGGGTTTAACCACAAGGTACCAACGAACAGCGTAAACACACATAAAATCCCCCACCCGATGAAAGACAAATTCAGCAAAAAGAATCGCAACAGATGTCCGTCCATCATCATACGACTCATTTCCAGTGCATCTCTTGCAGAAATACCGGGATTGTCTTGAATAATAAATGGTACCAAGCCATATATCAAAGATAAGATAATCATACCGACCATAATAAGTGGTATTGTTATAAAGAAAGCAGTCATGCCGATTAAAAAGTACAACAAAAGGGAAAGTGCGAGAACTATAAAAACTGCAATACCAATAAGAATCAATAACAGTCCTGCAAGTACATAGGTATCCCAATGACCGGTAAAATTACTCCATAGTTCGGACATGTAAGTTTCAGAAGTCTCATTGCCACGCGCACAAGATAACAATAGTACTGCAAATGCATACCATAAAGGCATGGTCAAAAACAGGGCTACCATCAAATTGATACATGTACCGGTATAGTGCAATGCTGTTGACCCAAGGATAGTACCTACAGAATTTGGAATCTGACCTGCTATGCCTATCAAAACAAGAATTAAAGTTATCAAGGCCATTTCGCCCCAACGACCATCAAGGGTTTCACGTGCCGCAGCACGATACTCAGAAATTTTTTTCATC
>JAEEHO010000370.1 GCA_016280845.1 Paludibacteraceae bacterium
CGTTTCCACATGAGTGTCCACGAATATTCCTCGTCTTGGTCTGCAGCAGTATTATTGTGGTTTTTGATGAGCACATAGTTGCCATCGGGCGAGATATCCGCACCGGTAACCAATTGGAAACCCTTGTAGGCCTTATCAATAAAAGTGCCATCTGATTGCTTAACCGGACCGATACCGATATCGGACTTGCGGCCGAGGTCGCACACATATTCGAGTGTCTGCAATTCGGTGCCGTAGTCAAGGCGCATCGGCAGACGGAAGACCTGGCATACATCGTAATAAACCTTGGAGATGATGTAAATCATCTGCTCTTGGTTGTCATACATCATTGCCTCTGCGTTATGCTTTGTGCCGTTCGGGTATTGGAAGCAAATGGTATCCGGAGTGATGTTGATTGTTGCCTTCTTATTAGGAATAGCCGGTTCTTCAAAGTAGATAATTCTGTAATTCCCTTTGCTGGCATTGTTGTCACCAAAGGCTCCGATGAACAGATAGTTCTTGCCATTGTAAACACCGCCGCACATATCTTCCCAGTCGTTGCGAATCTTGTTCGGGAATGCAATCAATACTCTTCTTTCTGTAGCCGAATCATTCGTAGCTACAATGTTTTTGGAATAATTGTCGCTTTGCATCCAAATGTAACCCGGTGTGACGCGTGAGCACGCAATACCCGAAATTTCCTTCAGCACGGCATTTTGGTTTACATAGCCAAGCATAGTGCGCGAGAACTCGGTGTTCCAAGTGACGGCTTTGTTGTTGTAGGTGAGTTGAGGTGAACCAGCCATGACGAGGCTCGTCATCCCGGCTCCGAGAGCCAATAGAAATGTTAATAGTTTTCTCATGAGTTGTGTTTGTTGTTTTAGTTAAAAAAGTTAAATGAAAAAGATTGTGTGCCCGTTTAGCACTACAAAATCGATGCAAAGTTACAATAATTATTGCACACAGACAAAATATAGCGCGGACTTTTCTCTGCCCGTATCGTAAGTGATACAATTACACATAAATGCATATTTTCCTAATGTTTCGTTTGCAGCGACGATGAAGCCCGGTAGCAAAGTGCTGTACAAAAGAACTGAGAAAATTACTGAGATCAACATTATAAAAAACGGTGCTGTAGATATACAAAGGATCTTCTCTCATAACGATTACCGTATCTAATTTACACTCGGAAAAGGCCATAGGACTAAGTTCCTCTACTCCGCTTCCGATGATTACTTTGGTCAAAACAGAGTCCCCAAGAAAAGCAGACCAACCTATTTTCTTTACACTATTCGGAATACTGATTGCTGTCAAACTAAAGCATGCTTGGAAAGCCTGATTTCCGATACTGTCAAGACCAGTCGGGAGATTGAGATTATTCAAACTTTTGCAAAGTTGGAATGCTCTAATGTCGATTTCCTTCAAACTTTCAGGCAAAGTAACAGACTGCAAGTTATCACACATACAGAACGTTGCTTCTTTGATACACGTTACACCATTCGGAATAACAACATTTTAATTAACTTTAGCATTACAATTCGATTGAACATTTTTTTTGCTAGCTGCATTACATGTTTCAAAAAGGCATGCCAAAGTCAGTCAGAAGCAATAAGGCGATCACGATGAAACCCCGATGAAACCCCGTAAGCGCGTGGCGCTTATTTGAGATTGTAAATTGGAGATTTAATCGTGGGCTTTTCTCAAATCCGGCGCAAAGGTACGTCAAACATTTTGGTTTCTCCAAATGTTTTTGCAAAAAAAGTGCAAAAAAAATTAGAAGAAATTGCAAAATTGCAAAATTGCATAACTATGTGGCTTGATGAAATGCTCATTATAATAATATAATACATTATATTATATATAATGGCCTAAAAATGAACCTGCACGGATGTGCAATTTTGCAATCTGTGCAATTTTTGGTCTCCGCTATACTGTGGGGGAACAGCATAAAAAAGATGTGCTCCGAAGAACACATCCTTTTGGTTGATAGTATTTTACTATGCTTGATTTAACTATTCTTGCGGCGTTCGAGTTGGCCCTCCAGAGCACCGAGGCATGTATCAATGCCTTCCTCAAACGTGTCGCACACTTTTTCTGCAAACAGGCTTCCGATACGGATTTTCACCTCCTTGTTCTGATTGGTTTGCGGCTTAACAACCGACATACGAATCTCGACCTTGTCATCCGGATTGAGGTGACGTTCAAAACGGTTCATTTTTTTCTCAATGAAATCCTCCAATGGTTTCGCTGTCTCAAAGTTTACAGCATTGATAGTGAGTGTCATAACGCTAATGATTTAAGGGGTTAATAGTAACGGGCTCTTTATATCATCACAATGGTACTAATCTACAAAGCGCCCTCATGTAAACTTGTGGAAGGAACTGTTTCGTCCTTTTCGACTGCAAAGATACAACAATTTTTTTGAATATGCAAGACTTTGCCACCAAAAAAAATCATTTGCCCTTCAATTCCTGCAATGCGCGTTTGAATTCATCGTCAAAACGGAGCTGGTAGGCAGCCTGTCCGCGCTGGTAGTAATAGCGCAGAACAATCTCGTTGCCGAGCATCTCCTTCACCTCGTCTATATTGCGATGGATAGCCTCGCGGAAATCGGGTTGGAGCATGGGTTTCAACTCCTCCAACTTGTTCAGAGTAGTGCTGTCAATATCTTCGTGACGCGCCATCTTGATCATATCTTCGAAGAACTTGCTGGTCTCGGTCTCATAGTTGAACTTACGCTCGTCGAGGAACGCGCAGAAATCGTTGATGTCCGCATCGGTCAGTTGGAACTCAACAGGATCGGCAATGCTCTCGTGCTGACGACGATAGCGCGTAGCGTAGTCGAAGAAATAGTTGTTGATATAGAGCGAATAGCATATATCCACCTTGGCGGAATCGCCCATTACGATGTCCGGCAGAATACCGCCGGCTGTATCTTTCTTCAGTTCTTTGCCCTTCTGGCGCTCGCTATAGTCGATAGCCTGGATGCAGCGACCGGAGGGCAGATAATACTTGCTGGTAGTCACCTTGAGATGTCCGCCGTAGGCAACAGGGCGTACGTTCTGCACCAGTCCTTTGCCGAAAGTGCGTTGACCGATCAGTTTGGCGCGATTCAGGTCTTGCAGCGAACCGGCAACGATCTCGCTGGCCGAAGCGGAGTTCTTGTTGACCAAGACAACCAGCGGCAGATCCTTGTAACGCGGATTATTACGCGTGCGGTAAACAGAGTTGCTGCGCGCCGTCTTGCCGCGTGTCTCCACTATCTTCTGGTCGCGATCGACAAACAGATTGACCAACTGGAGCGCTTCATCAATAATACCGCCGCCGTTGTTGCGCAGGTCGATAACCAGACTGCGTGCACCTTTGTTATAATAGAGGTCGTCCAGCGTGTTGGAGAAATCCTGTGCCGAGTGTTCGGTGAACTCGCCAAAGGCGATATAGCCCACCGGCGCGGACAGACTGTCGGCGGTGAAAACAGCCGAATAAGTAACCGGCTCCATGTGTATATCTTCGCGCTCGATCTCGACGGTGAACGGCTTGGCTTCTCCTTCGCGCTCGATCTTGAGCACAACGGTTGTACCCGGCACGCCGCGCAGATTATTGCTTACCTCGCTGACACTCTGGCCTTTGGTGCTGACGCCATCGACCGAAAGAATACGATCGCCCGCTAACACTCCGGCACGTTGCGCAGGTTTGCCCTCGTAGGGATTGACGATGAAGGTACCCAATTCTTTTTCGCCCTTCTTGTCTTCGCCATTCGCCTTAACCAGAGGTCTCTGCTGGATAACGCTACCTATACCGCCGTACTTGCCGGTGGTCATCATGCGCAGGTCGCGGTCGTTCTTCTTAGGGAAATAGACCGTATAAGGGTCAATCTTCTTGAGCATGGCGTTGATGGCCGTTTCGGTGAGTACCTCATAGTTGAGCGTATCAACGTAGTTGACATCCACTTGGCGCATCACATCGTTGAAGATAGTGATACACTCGTCCGCACGCGACGTACTCTGTCTGTTCTGCGCCGCTACGGTCAGCGGACAGAGTGCGATGAACAAGATATATATAGCTTTCAGTCGGTTCATAGCAATCTTATCTTAGGTGGTTAGGAACAAAAGCGCTGACATCCTTGCCGTAGGCGTACAGGTCGCGCACGAGCGTTGAAGAGATATGCGCGTACTCGGGGCGCGTGTAGAGAATGATGGTTTCCACATCGCCCATCTGGCGGTTGGCTTCAGCCATATTGCGCTCGTACTCAAAGTCCTCGACGCAACGGATACCGCGCAAGATGAACTGCGCATTGTTCTCCTTGGCAAAATCGACAGTCAGGCAATCGTAGATAGCCACGCTGACACGCGGTTGGTCGGCAAAGATCTTGCGGATGGCCTCTTCGCGTTCGCGGATAGGGAAAGTCTCCTTCTTGGTACTATTGCGGCCTATGCCGATAACTATCTCATCGAAAATCTGCAAACCACGTTTGACTATATCGTAGTGACCCAAAGTGAATGGATCGAACGAACCCGGAAAAATAGCTCTTTTACTCATCTTTTTCATGTGCTTTCTTATAGTTAATAACAGGATTATTGTACATCTCAATCAGCTTTTCGCGGAGGAAAGCTTCGTCCTTATCGGGCAAGTCAATTTTAGCCAAACGGCTCTCGATGTATTGGTCAAAATCTGCGCCACGTTCGTACATCTCGTAGCCCAGATGGATATGGCGGTCGATGATATCACACGCATGTTGCAGTTGGTCGTGTATCGGTTGTTCGCGATACTCGGGGTGTTCGGCCAGCATGGCATCTATCTCGTTGTTGATGCTGGGCGTCAGACGATAGACCACGCGTCCTTTCCATCCGCGAATACCTGTTCGCATCGACTCGACATCATCTTTGGCACGCTTGCGCCAGCGCGGATTGTCGCGTTTGAGTTGCATCTCGCGAGCCTTGAGATAATCGCACGGATCGTACTCGTAGGTGATACTGACCGGACAGATATTCAGTGTCTTAACGTTCTCAAAGAAATCGTTTTCGCCAAGCGTCAGCATGTGCAGCACGCTGGGTTGCGTTACGTCATTACTGTCCTTGGCGCGTCCTTCACGTTGCGCCAACCAGATGGATTTGCCCTGTCGGCGCAGGTGGCGAATATAGGCGCTGAGCACCTTGGCGTTCTCCAGTTGCGCATGTGCGCCTGCGCCTCGCTTGACTACAAAACAACGATTGAAGCGCACGAGCACCTCAATCCACTTGTAGGCAAACAGGTTGTTGCCGATGCCGATGAACGGACGGATGAAATAGCGGCAACGCAGGAGGAACGACAGCCATGCGGAATCGAGAACGATGTCACGATGGTTGGTCATGAAGAACGCGCCGTGACGAATGTCGGCCTCAATCTGTTTGCGGTCGCCCAGATAATCCAAACGAATACCTTTGGTTGTCTTGCCCGCCCAAATCAGCAGAAGTGGAAAGGCAAACAACCAGTCGCAGACGGCCAACAGCCATCCTACGCGATAAGCCCGAATGTCTCGGAATTGTTGTTCGTTCTTTTTCATATCGTTTGTGCTTTGTCCAATGCGTCTTTGCTGGCTTCGCGATAAGCGACCATCAGTCCTCCTGTGCCGAGTAGTGTGCCACCGAAGTAGCGCACTACTACGACCAGGATATTGTCCAACCCTCGTGCATCGATAGAACGCAGTATGGGTGCTCCGGCAGTGCCGTGCGGTTCGCCGTCATCCTTGGTGCGCCAAAGGTTCTCGCCCAAGCGATAAGCATAGCAGACATGGCGCGCATCGTGATACTTCTTCTTGTACCACGCGATACGCACTTTGGCTTCGTCCTCATCCTTGATCGGTTCGGCGAAGGCGAGGAACTTGCTTCCCCGGTCCTTGTATATTCCCTGTGTTGGCGCAGCAATAGTCATTTAGCGGATGTATTTTTTTCCGTTCAGGATGATAATACCGTGATAGTTCTCGTCCACCGGACGGCCCAAGATGTCATAAGCCTGACCGTCTTGCAGAACAGAGGTTTTCTCGATGCCGGTTGGCAGTTCGCCATCGTACTCGAGTGTGATACTCTGCAACTTAGGTTGCCCCCATTCTGTATTGTTCTTAACACGAAGCGTATATTTTCCTGCCGGAACAGAACTAAGATCCCAATGCTCAGATTGTGTGTAGTTTTGATCCCCTTCGCCCCAGTGACCTGAGTCAAGCGCAGTGAAAGAAGAAACGACAGAGCTGCCACTCATCATTTCCAACAAATAGCTATGACCATTTGCGCAATAACCCACCTCAGAGATGATGTACTCACCCGGATATTTGAGATAAACATTCCATGTTGCCCAACGGCTTGTATTTGTTGCATCGGTAGGACCGAAGTCAAAATAATCGGTATTATACCAAGTCATATCATCGCTAACGGCACTCTTGTTGGCCTTGTTGAGCGTAGCAGGCAGGATGACTGCATCGGTAGGATCAGTAGTGCCTCCGTTCTGCTTGCCATTCCACGAAACGCTCACCGTCTTGGATGTTGCGCCCGAGCTTGCTACAGTGACCGTTGCGCTACCGTTGCCTGCAGCAGGAGTGATAGTCAAAGTAACCGTTGCGTTTTGTGCATTGGATTTATTGATTGTAGCAGGCGAAACAGCCAGTGCTGCATTGTTGCTGCTGACAGTAATATTGCCGGTCAGGTTAGCACCGCTAACAGTGAAAGTACGGGTTGCAGACGAATCAACAGTTACATCGCCGAAACTGATAGAAGAAGTAGAAACGGAGATGCTCGGTGTCTGTACCGCACCGCCCGCTGTGATCTGGATAGATGCGTTCAGTTTGTTCAGACCGGTAGTTGACTCCCATATGTTCTGGTTAGCAAAGCGGATGGCAAAACGTGGGTCATCCTTCAGTTTGCTCGATGTATCCGGCATAGCCAGATAGAGTTGGTAAGTGCCGGCAGGAACATCAGCAGGAATGGTCAGATATTCATCGATATTGGTTACTTCGCCATTCGGTTTCCAAGTACGCGGGTCGGAAGCCAAATCAATAGTATATGTTCCATAGCTGTTCTTGAGAACAATCTTGGCCACACGATAGTTGTAGAGCGGAGCATAACCGGTGTTCGTGATGCTGAATTGGAAACGTGCTTGACTGCCTGCTTGGCCGCTTTCAGGCAACGTGGCCGAATTCAGTTGATAACGATAACCCATTTTGCGGTCCAATTGGTCGAAAATTGTTGAACTCGGGTTGTAGATGCTACTTCTTTTACGCCATTTGTCCGTCATTTGAACCGCATAATTCTCGCCGCAGAAGGACCAGTGATATAGGGCCATCTCTGTTTCTGCTTTGTTCCAAACGCTCTCTGACCAATTCGGATACTCTTCGTCATC
>JAEEHO010000371.1 GCA_016280845.1 Paludibacteraceae bacterium
ATTTTAGACGAAGAATGCCGGCATTTGTCATGCCGACACTCTTGAAGTTAGGAAAAAAGAGTAAAGACCATTTCTCCTTATGCGTCTTAATCTTATTGTAGTTTGAAATTAACCGGCACCGTATATTTTACACGTACAGGTTTACCGCGTTGTTTGCCGGGTTTCCACTTAGGCATCGACTTGATGACACGAACGGCCTCTTTGTCCAGCGATGGATCACCTGCCGAACGAACAACCTCAATGTCCACAATCGAACCATCCTTGTTAACCACGAACTGGCAGACTGATTTTCCTTGAATACCGTTCTCTTGTGCAATAACCGGATACTTGACGTTCTCACTCAAGTATTTGAACAACGCTTGTACACCACCCGGGAACTCCGGCATTTGTTCTACATGAACAAACGGGACATCATCCGGATCTGGGTCTTCATCAGGAATGTTTTCTACCGGAGGAGCTATTATGATGCCTTCATCAGGATTGTCCTCAGAAGTCAAACCAATAGACTCTACATCTTTGTTGTCATCAACCACGACAATATTTTCAATCACCTGCGCTTGTGGTGGAGGAGGTGGAGGAGTTTCTTGTCTTGTCGGCATAATGTCAACTTCTACCGGGACATCATCCCAAGGATCCAATCCTTTTACGATTTGTTTAACTTCGTCAGACCATTCAAATGCAACAAAGCAGAGACTGAGAACAAACACAAGCCCTATCAGAACATAAATAATTTTGTTCTTTTCCAGGTTTGCCTTTTTTGATTTTTTCGTTTGCATAACTCTGTGTTTTTTAGATGTTAATAGATCAAATTGTCAAATGACGATTCTTACAATATGAGCGCTCATTGTTAGAAATCGGCAGCGAAGTTACTAATTTTTTCTGATATATGCAAATAAATATAACATTTTTTTATAGAAAAAATCCAATTGCTTGCTTTATGAGCCATTTTGTTGCTATTTTTTTGTCATAATGAAACGATTTTGGATGTAAATCATCTAACCATTTTCACATGCGCAATCGTTCTCGTTTGTAACGAATATAACTAAATATTCTTGATGGTTGCGAGACGGAGGAATGATTGCGCCAAGTAGCTGTTGGTGTTGCAAGATAGGCAAAATCGGTAAGTTGTGAAAAGAGTCCGTATAAAGGGTAATCCAAAACGGGAAAAACTTGTGCTTCGAGTTTCTCCAAATCGATTTTGCTCAAAAGTGCGGTACGAAAAACAACTGTACAATTTGTCTGTCGTGCTCCGCTCAGGTTATAACGTTTGCTTATATTTCCAACAGGAATGTTCGTGTCGTCCATAAGTGATTTTACTCCGTTGGTTTCTTCGTACGCGCCGGTATGGACAACGCCCACCTCAGGATGAGAACGGAGGTAGTCGAGTTGCAGTTGCAGTTTGTTCGTGTCAGTCCAATAATCATCTCCGTCCAACATCGCTACGTACTCACAGCCATCAGTCATGATTTGACGATAGAGCAGCAAAGTGTTATTCACTAGTCCTATATTTTGCGCGCGGCGGTAGTAGCGAATACGTTCGTCCTTGGCGGCGTACGCTTCGCATACAGCGCGCGTGCCGTCGGAGGATGCGTCATCACCGATGTATATACGCATCGGCTCGTCGCACACCTGCGTCTGAACACTCTCTATCGCTTGGGCGATGTAGGATTCCTGATTATATGTCGCTATGCAAACAGCTATCATAGATTGCTTTTAGTTCTTTGCCGACGGCGGAGAAAGAGTAGGGTTCGGCCGCTTTGCGTAAAGCTTCCGTCCGCTTTTTGTCCGCTGTATTGTCTAGGATCGTCTCGATAAACTCAGCAAAACGTCTCGGATTATGCTCGGCAATTTCGCATGGAACAAGTAGTCCCGTTTCGGGTGTTACTATATCTGTGGCTATGCCGACAGGCGTAGAGAGAATAGGTGTGCCGGTTGCTGCGGCTTCGGTGAGCACAATGCCTGCCGTCTCATAACGGCTGGACAGAACGAAAGCGTCCGACCGGTGCAACCATTCGCACACTTCGCACGGCGTCTGTTCGCCGGTAAAGAGAATAGACCCTTCGGGAAAATCCAGTTCTGCGGCCAGGTTTTTTGCGGCCATCCAGTCAACGCCCGTGCCGACCAGCACAAGACGCACATCGTTGCGGCGCAGACAAGCTACGCGAAAAGCGCGCAGCAAGCCGAAGACATTCTTCGCCCGTTCGTCGAAACAAGAGATATGAAGGAGTGTTTTCTTATCTGAATGTTGTCGGCTGTCGGCTGACGGCTCATAGAAAAAATCATCTACCACATTGTGCGCACGACCCCATTGTTTGGCCTGAAAACCCAATTGCTGCATGGCCTGCTCGAGAATCGGGCTGACGGTGAGCAACAGTTCTGCCTGTGCCGCCACGCGACGCGTTATGTATTTCTTGAGAAACGACATGCGCATGAATTCGCCGTTCTCCGGAAGATAGCCGCTCCAGTGTTCTATTATTATATAAGGAATATGGCAGAATCGTTTGAGCAACAGCGCCAACACTCCTTGTTTCTGGATTACATTGAGTTGGACGAGATCGGGCATCCATCCTGTGCGGCGCAGCGCACACCACTGATGCCACAGATCAAGCCATCCGAACGAATGAATGACACGCACATCCACGCCTTGCGCTTGAACGGCCTCTACATGCTTCTGCACAAAGAGGCCGGCCATCTTATCACGCTCGGACGGATACCAAGGAGTGAGGTAGAGAATTTTAGCCATTAGCTATTAGCTTTTTGCCGTTATCGTCGTGTTCGCCATTCCCGCAGTTTCTGGAACCAGATAGCCAGGCGGAAGAACGGCTTATAGTATTTCTCAACGCTGTAATAAGTGACAGGCGTTGAGCCGAATTGCTTGTAGTGACGCGCTATGCCGCGGTCCATCGAACCCTCGAAATCGAACAGCACATGCTTTTCGCGCGCTAACTTCATTGCCTCGAGAACCAAGAGCGCACCTGCACCGGAATCGTTGAACGCGTAGTCCAGCGCCGGAATGAGGTAGTACAGATATTTCTTGTCCCATACCAGGAATGCCGCTGCATAGGGTTGACCGTCGGCATTGTGAATCGACAGCACCTGACACTGTTCTGCTCGTTTGGCTTTGCGCTCCAGCACCAACAGAAACTCGCGCGTATAAATCATGCGACGCTTGCGGATGGACATGCAATGTGCGTGGAAATGATAGAATTCCTCAATGCTCATATTGCGCTCTGCATGCAGGCTGAGGGCCTTCTGCAGTTGGCGCTTCTTGTTCTTGCTGAACGAATCGATCAATCGGTCCAGGTCACTCAAGTCTTCTACGCGATAAGTGACGCGCTCTTTGGCTTTGAAACCCATAGCACGCATAGCGTCCACGCATAGGCTCTTGGGCATAAACTGCTGGTAATAGTACGCCAGCCCCATGTCGGCCAATTGCTCGCTCAGATTGCGACATACCTCGGAGATCTTGAATCGGTCGGCGGTCGTTTCGGCTGTAACCCAGATGCCTCCTATTTGTGTCATCTGTGGCATCAGAATATACTTGTACCACGCGCGCTTGCGGAGCAAGTACGGCATGGCACCTTGGATATTGCCTTCGCTATCTTCCGCTAACAGCACATCCCATTCCTTGCCGGCACACACGGCTTCTAACCACCATGGTGCGAAGAAAATAGGCATATACTCTTGCTGAGCGGCCCATTCAATGTAGCGTTCCTTGTTGGACATAATTTCTCCTTAGTATTTTTTTACGCATTACGCGTGCGAGCGCACGACTTTCGGTATCGATATTAGTTTCTGAATAGTCCGGAGAAGATGCCGCTCTGTTGTGCTTCAGGTGCGCCTTGTTCTGGTTCCAGACTAACCGGTGCCTCCGGAATCTGGTCGGCAGCCTCGTTGACTGCTTCGTCCATCTTTCGTTCTCCGTTATTGCGGTATTGTTCCGGTTTATAGAGTATTTGCACGTTCTCTGCAATGATTTCGGTCTTGCGGCGAATCTGTCCGTCTTTCTCCCATGTGCGGGTTTTCAGTTTGCCTTCCACATAGATTTTCATGCTCTTACGCACATATTGTTGTGCCCATTCGGCTAGATTGCGCCAGAGGACGATAGGGTGCCATTCTGTTACGTCCGGCACTTGTGTGCCATTTTGCATTGTGTAGCCTTTCTCAGTTGTTGCCAGATTGAATGTTGCTATGCACACACCTCGGTCCAAGTAACGTACTTCCGGGTCACTACCCACATTGCCAATAAGAATAACTTTGTTAACGCTTGCCATAGTATTAAAACTTTTAATTAAATGGTAAATTGTAAATGATAATAACTTAGTGTTTTCACATCTCTTGTAATAGTGATTTTGTAGGGGCAAACACTTTTGCCGCCGCAAAGGTACACAAAAAAAATGATATATGCAAATATTTGCTGATTTTTTTGCTATCTGTCTCAAAAAGCATAG
>JAEEHO010000372.1 GCA_016280845.1 Paludibacteraceae bacterium
AACTGAAAGCGTACTTGCAGATTGACGAGAAACGAATCCAACTGGAGGAAGAAGAACTGCATACGCAGGCTCCCGGATTTTGGGACGACGCCAAGGCCGCCGAGGCACAGATGCGTAAGGTGAAAGGTATCAAACGATGGATTGAAGGCTACGAAGGTGTGCGCGCCGCAGTAGAAGAGTTGGCGTTGGCCTTTGAGTACTACAAAGAGGAACTGGTCACTGAGGAGGAAGTGGATGCCGCCTATTCGCACGCTTTGCAGGAAGTGGAAGACCTGGAGATGAAGAATATGTTGTCGCACGAGGAGGACCAAATGCCTGCGGTACTGAAGATTGTAGCCGGAGCCGGCGGAACAGAGGCACAGGACTGGGCTGAACAACTAATGCGCATGTATCAGCGTTATTGCGAGAAGCACGACTACACCGTGACCATCGCCAACCTGCAGGAAGGTGATGAAGCGGGTATCAAGACCGTGACCTTCAACATAGAAGGCGATATGGCGTACGGTTATCTCAAGAGCGAGAACGGCGTACACCGTTTGGTTCGCGTCAGCCCATACAACGCGCAGGGTAAGCGAATGACCTCGTTTGCTTCGGTGTTTGTTGTACCGCTGATTGACGATACGATTGAGGTGGAGGTCAATCCGGCCGGACTGAGTTGGGATACATTCCGCAGTTCGGGTGCCGGCGGACAGAACGTCAACAAGGTCGAGTCAGGTGTGCGTCTGCACTATAAGTTTGTGAACCCGCTGACCAATCAGCCGGACGAGATTGTAATCGAAAACACCGAGACACGCGACCAGCCGAAGAACCGCGAGAATGCGTTACGCCACTTGCGTTCGCAACTATACGAACTGGAGTTGGAGAAAAGACGTCAAGCGCAAGCTAAAGTGGAGGCCGGCAAGAAGAAGATAGAGTGGGGAAGTCAGATACGCAGTTATGTCTTCGACGACCGCCGCGTGAAGGACCATCGTACCAACTATCAGACCAGCAATGTCAACGCCGTGATGGACGGTGATATCGATGCGTTCATCAAGGCCTATCTGATGGAGTTCCCGGAATAAGAGATATCTTTTCCGCGCCACTCTTTGTACATTGTACATCGTCCCTTTGTACATTGTACATCGTCCCTTTGTACATTTATCGGGGTTTTATCGAGGTAATCTCGTACCCCACCACACCATATATATACTCTGTATATACCCCGTGATTTTAAAATACGTACCCTAACCAAAAAAATTAAAGAAAATGAAAAAATTACTTTCCATACTGGCGCTGTGTGCGTTGTGTGTTTGCGCAAACGCAGACGCTTATCACGATGCGCTGGTTCGCTACTTGCAGGTCGACAACACCATGGACCGCGAGCAGTACGAAAAAAAGATCAAACCGATCTTCACACGCCTCTATCCGGGTTCGGAAGACAAGACGTATGCTATCATGGAGGAATATATGACCTCTCAGATGATGAACGACATGGTGGATATCTTCGAGCCGGCATTTCGCAAACATGTGTCCGAGGCTGACTTGAACGATCTGATTGCCATCTACTCAGATCCGCGATACAAAGAGATCAACCGCCGTTCGAGCAATATATCGGAGAATCTTGCTACATCCGAGGAGTATATCAATTTTGCCAAGCGTTTCCAGACAGCGGCTATTACTATCTCCAATGGTCAGGAAGTGCCGGAAGACAACTACCAGCCTGCAGATGTGCCGGGCGATTATGCTCAGGCCTTCATGCAGTACTACAAGGATTCCAAACTCGACGAGACCATGATGGCTCTGTTTCGCTCCATCGGCAACATGCTGGCTGAGTCTATGCGCAAAGAAGGCAAACCCGATGCAGACAAGAAGATTGAGGCTATCATGAACTATGCTGCCGACAATCTGCCGCTCATCATGATGTCTGTGTATCACAAGGCTGCGATCACCAAGGATGATCTGCAATACATGACCGCTGTTTCCACCAAGCCGTCATCCATCCGCTCCATCGAAGCCCTTCAGGAGATACTTGTTAATCCTGTGCAGTTTGCAGCCGATATGTTGAAGAAACTGACAAACTGGATGGATGCTCATCATCCGGACTATGCCGGCCAACTCCACAAAACGGTGGACGAATTGGAGAAAATGCAGCAACAATAATAAGAATCATATATATTTTGGGGTATTATGCAAAGATTATTTTTTATTGCAATTGTGTTGCTAATGGCTAATAGCCAATTGCTAATGGCGCAAGCCGATAGCACCGAAGTAAAGAAAGATAGCGTAGAAGAGGGTTTCCGCTTCACCACCGTTGATAGTGTGGCTATAACGCGTGTGAAGGACCAGCACCGCAGCGGTACTTGCTGGGCGTTCTCCACGCTCGGATTCCTCGAGTCCGAAGTACTGCGTACCAAGGGCAAAGAGATCGAGTTCGCGCCTATGTTCGTAGTCAGCAAGACGCTGATCGACCGCGCAACCTACTGCGTGCGCCAATACAACCAGCCTAAGTTCGCCGAAGGCGGTTCGGCCTACGATGTCGTTTACTGCATGCAGCACTACGGATTGGTTCCTAAAAGCGCCATGCCGGGTATTCGTTACGGATGGACCGAAGCCGACACACTGCCTGTGTTCAGCGAACTGACGGCCGTAGCCAGCGGATATCTGAGCGGACTGACCAAGCAGAAGAAACTCAGCCCCGTTTGGCGCGAAGGACTGCAGGCTATCTACGACACCTATCTTGGTCCGTGCCCGACCGAGTTTGAATACGAGGGCAAGAAATACACTCCGCAATCGTTTGTCAAGAGTCTGGGACTCAATGCCGAAGACTATGTGTCTATCACCAGCTACACCCATCATCCTTTCTACGAGCGCTTTGCGCTGGAGTTGCCGGACAACTGGCGTATGGACCAAATGTACAATGTGCCGATGGATGAACTGATGCGTATCATCGATAATGCCATTGCCAACGGTTACACGCTGGCCTGGGGAGCCGATGTATCGGAAATCGGTTTCACACGCAAAGGTATAGGTGTGATGCCGGACGCCGAGAAAGGCGCTGACCTCACCGGAAGCGACATGCAGAAATGGGTCGGTATGACCAAGGACAAACAGAAGGAAGAGTTGACCAAGAAACCCTTGCCGGAAAAGGAAATCACCCAGCAGATGCGCCAGGATGCGTACGACAATTGGGAGACCACCGATGATCATGGTATGCAGATCTTCGGTACGGCCAAAGACCAGAACGGCAAGCGCTATTATATGGTAAAAAACTCTTGGGGAACGCAACGCTCTGATTATAAGGGTATATGGTATATC
>JAEEHO010000037.1 GCA_016280845.1 Paludibacteraceae bacterium
GGTTTCGCCACAGGAAAGGACCCGTTCCTCGCGCACGACAACGCGGCCGAGTCCGTCGCGCTGTAAAGGCGCCCCGAGTCGCGACGACAGCACGAGATGGCGCGGCCTGATTCCGCCGCGCCATCTCGTGCCTCTGCTCGTCTGTCGCCTCATGCCGAAAATTATACCAAATTTCCCTTCGCCTTTGTGCCCTCACTCCCACGTACTCCACCTGCGTCACTTATTGCAATATGCGACGTAGGCGAAGGCTTCGCCCGTCATCTGCGAAACGACAGCCTCCAGGACCCGTCTCTCAAACGTAAGCATCCCGTGGTCAAACATAGAGCCAACCCAATCCAGTATCGAGCTTGTCACCTATCGACTCCAGAGATCACTTCATCATCGTCACCAAGGCCCACCTCTCCGTCAAGCCAAGCTTCCAATAAATCGCCCTCTATTATCGACGATGCTGCACGACACCCTCTGAGTACCGAAATCAGCAACCACAAAACTGCAAAACAGACGCTGCGCTTGACTCCTTCGCCGTTAGCATAGCAAACCGCAAGGTCGTATTGCGCGTTAGGAATGCCCCTGCGAGCCGCATAACGGAAGCAGCGAAAGGCCCGCTCGACGTCCTGAACACAACCCTCTCCGCGGCACAGATGCATTCCTAGATAATATACAGACCACGCAAAGCCTTTCCCGGCAGACTGCGACAACCAACGCACCGCCTCCTTTGCATCCCGAGGAACCCCGTCGCCAATGGAGTAACATGCGCCAAGGTTGTGGATTGCGACAACATCACCCTTTGCCGCAACATCTTTGTAGCAATCAATTGCTCGCGACACATCCTTTCGGCAGCCCTCTCCCATTGCAAGGCACGCACCCCAGCTTCGCAAACTCGCCGAATCACCTCGCCGGGCTGCAAGCCGCCAACATGCCACAGCTCTTTTCATGTACTTATTGGAGCCAGTCAATAAAAACGCCTTTTGGTTTCGCCAGCCCCTTCTTCGCAACGAGCCGCAAGATCCTATGCAATACCAAAGAAACGACATCAGCAGTTTAGGCTTTCTTAAACTGCGCAGGCAAAAGTTGTCTTGCATCGGTTGTTGATTGCAACTACTTTTCAAATTCTTCATCTTCTTCACAATACAGATCGTCTTCATCGTAGAACAGATCAATGACATCTTGGATGTCTGATATCGGACCGAATTCCCCCTATCTGGCAAAGGTCGCCTTGCGACAATCACGGATTCAGGATATATGTCGTAGAATACACAAACCGCAAGCAATTTTTCACCATTTCAGATTTACGCGACTTGCGCCATGTCCGCAAAGAAACCTTTTTATCAAACATCAATTTCTGCGCAACCTTCACCATGCGCTTCTTTCTAAAATACACTATCTTACAATAAGAGGTTGCCGTGCCATCAATTATCTTCTGTAATATTGAATACGACTCCGTTCGCGCATCGTCATTTTTGTTATAGAAATTTACAACAGCATAGAGAAACTGTGTTTCATAACAATACGGTGTGTAGTTGTAATCAATTTGTATTAAACGACAGCCCTTTCGAAACGATCCTGACATCAAATGTGATATCGCAGCAAGCGTCAGTACCCTGTGATCCAAAAAATCTACGCCGCACTGTTTTATTGCGGAATCCAATATCGTGCGCATTTCATCAAATCTGCACTGCGTCAAGAGATCTTCTACCGCCCTTAACCCGCTATCCTGCACCATAAATTCTAACGATAGAATCTTAAATTTTACTTCTTCAGGATTATAGATGCCCATTCTTTGACGCAAGCAACATGATTTTGCCATTGTCACACATCTCTTGTACGCCGACAAGCTTTCTTCGTCTCTCTCCATGTAATATAAGCAATTCGCCTTCGCGCAAAGAACTTTCACCAGAAACATATTTAGGTTCTTCGTTTCATTTGAATCAAATTCTTTAGTATCCTTCAGGTCAGATTCTATGGCATACTCCACCTGCGACAACATGGCAAGGGCACGATAATAATCATTCTTTTCATTGCGGAGGATATAAAACAGGGCATTCAGAAACATCTTCTGGCAGCTTTCCTCTGGCCAACCATCTTCTATATCCTTAAGATATTTTTCGGCACTCTGAATATCAAACTTCAATATGGCAATCTCAGCTTGTGCACACGCCTGCGCAAACCGCCCAAATTCCCGTCTGTTCATGATTGTATGATTCATGACATTTAGTAAGGTATTACAACGATTACGCTTTCCATTATTTGAATACATCAATCCCATCTTGATCGTCAATGGGGAAAACTATCGATCGACCTCCATTAAGCCTACGACTACGCTCTTGATCACGCAAGCGTCGCGCATTACCTTCTTCATGCTTTGGTTTTGAACTTGGGCGAATGTTATGTCCGCCTTTGGGGTTAAAATAAGATGCTGTATCTGATAATTTTTTAGCACAATACGTTACCAATTCCGCAGCAATCGCAACCGTAACCGCAACTGCAATTCCAGCAGCGACAGCGGGAGCTATTGACGAGATCACACCTATGACTGGCACAAATTCTTTAAATTGCCAGAACCAATACATCCCCGATGGGTCGGTGCGGTTTATGGGATCGTTGTCGCAGAAGGCATAGACGTTCCAGCCGCCGTCGAGGATGATTGGGTCTTTGCTGATCCAACGGCCGGTATAGGCGTCGTACCAGCGGCAGCCGAACTCGACGAGACCTGTGTCGGGATCGTAGAGACCACCTTGGAATCCGAAGGGCTGGAAGCCGGGGTTGGTGTCGCGCAAGACCCGCCCGAAGGAGTCGTAGTCGAGCCGCTGCGCGACCTCGCCGGTCTCCGCGTTCACGACAAGGCGAACCGATCCATGGTTGTCCGTGATGATTCTATAGGTGACGCTGCCATGGATCATGTACGCCGGGGCGGTCGCGCCTGCATAGACAAAGACGCTCTTCTCGTCGTCGGCGGCGTATTCACCTCCAAGTCGGTTTCCGTTTGCGCCGCATGTGGGACAAGACCCTGCTTCATCCCATGATCTTCACCGACAGCGAACTGTCGCTCGCGTTCCTCCGCGACCAGAAGACGTCGCAGACCTGCACGCGCATCTTCAACATGCTGTGGACGCTTGCGGGGCCCGATCTCTTCCTGGCGCTGTTCGAGCACACGCTCACCGACATTATCGGGAATCGGGCATTATCAGGAATCTCCGACTATCGCACTGACTTTA
>JAEEHO010000373.1 GCA_016280845.1 Paludibacteraceae bacterium
AACGCGAGGCAAGATAGCAGAAACAAAAACCAAAAAAACAAAAATAAATAACTAAAAAAACTATGCAAAACAAAGGACTAATCCGTTTTATGACAGCATGTTTGGCACTGGTTTGTGCCTTCTATCTGTCGTTCTCTTTTGTGACCAGTCACTATGACAAGAAGGCAAAAGAGTATGCTGCAGGCGATGCGGCTAAAGAGTACCAGTATTTGGACTCAATCGCAACAAAGAAAGTATGGTTCGGTTACACCCTGAAGGAGTGCCGCGAGAAAGAGATCAATCTCGGTCTGGACTTGAAGGGCGGTATGAACGTCACCATGGAAGTTAGCATTCCAGAGATTCTCGACGCTCTGAGCGGTCACAACGAGACCCCGAACTACAAGGCAGCTATGGACGCTGCAAAACAGAAACAAAAAAGCAGCGGTGCTGACTTCGTTACCCTGTTCATCGAGTCGTACAAGGAGATCGATCCGCAGGCTCAGTTGGCCAGCATCTTCTCGACCTTCGAGTTGAAGGACAAAGTGACACTGAACTCGACCAACGACGAGGTAGAGAAAGTGATTCGCGAAGAAGTTGACGGCGCTATCCAGAACTCGTTCAACGTGCTGCGTACCCGTATCGACCGTTTCGGTGTTGTTCAACCGAACATCCAGAAACTGGCTCAGCCGGGTCGTATCCTGATTGAGTTGCCGGGTATCAAGGAGCCGGAGCGTGTTCGTAAACTCCTCCAAGGTAGTGCAAACCTGGAGTTCTGGGAGACCTACGAGTGCTCTGAGATCCTGCCTGCTCTTGCACAGATCAACCGCGAGTATGCAGCAAGCAATACCGAGGTTCAGGCAGAAGAAGCTCCGAAGGCTGAGGCTCAGGCACAGGCTCAAGAGGCTCCAAAGGCCGAGAACGACGAGTTGGCTGCACTGGTAGATAATCTGGGCAATGATAGCGCAGCAGCTGAGGCTGATCAGGCTGCACAGATAGCTGAGTACAAGAAGAACAACCCGTTGTTCGCTATTCTGAACCCGGCTATCAGCCAGAACGGTCAGGCTTACCGCGGTCCGGTAGTAGGTACCGTTCACTACGTAGATACCGCAAAAGTAAACGCAATGCTCAACTCGCAGATTGCCAAGGCAGTACTGCCACGTGACGTTCGTTTCTTCTGGACCGTTAAGGCTATTGACGAAGCAGGCAGCTTCTACCAGTTGGTAGCTCTGAAGTCGCAACGTGACGGTCGCGCCAGCCTCGAGGGTGATGTGATCACCGACGCTCGTGCTGACTTCTCGCAGACCAGCGCATTTGCTAACGTTTCGATGTCGATGAACGCCGAGGGTGCTAAGACCTGGCAGCGTCTGACCAAAGATAATATCGGCAAGTCGGTAGCTATCGTACTGGATGGCTATGTATATTCGTTCCCGACTGTACAGAACGAGATCGCAGGCGGTAACAGCCAGATCACCGGTAACTTCACCGTAGAAGAGGCAAAGGACTTGGCTAACACCCTGAAATCCGGTAAGATGCCGGCTCCTGCTCGTATCATCGAGGAGAGCGTGGTTGGTCCGTCGCTGGGTCGTGAGGCTATTCAGGCCGGCCTGTGGTCGTTTGCTCTCGGTTTCATCCTGATCCTGATCTACATGATTTTCTACTATGGTTGGATTCCTGGTTTGATCGCCGATGCAGCATTGGTTTGCAACGTATTCCTGCTGGTTGGTGTGTTGGCTTCGTTCAGCGCCGTCCTGACTCTGCCGGGTATTGCCGGTATCGTGCTGACGATGGGATGTGCGGTCGATGGTAACGTGCTGATTTACGAGCGTATCCGTGAGGAGTTGCGCGGCGGTAAGGGTATGCGCAAAGCTATCGAGGACGGTTTCAAGGGCGCTATCACCGCTATTATCGATGCCAACGTTACTTCGTTCTTGACCGGTGCTATTCTGGCTATCTTTGGTTCAGGTCCTATCAAGGGCTTCGCCGTTACTTATATGATCGGTATCGTTTCTTCGTTCTTGACAGCAGTGTTCATCACCCGTTTGTTGCTCGAGGACTATGCTAAGAAAGAGGATGCTAAGGAGTTGACCTTCACCACCGCGCTGATGAAGAACTTCCTCCAGAATATTCACTTCGATTTCGTTAAGGCTCGCAAGATTGCTTACTGCATCTCGGGTGCTGTAGTTATCTTCGCTATCCTGGGTCTGGAGCCGCACATCTTCGGTAAACTGAATCTGGGTATCGACTTCTCGGGTGGACGTAATTACGTTGTACGTTTCGACAATGCCATCAACACTCAGGATGTACGCGAGAGTCTGGACAAGACCTTCAGCGCAACACTGGAGGACGGCGAGTTGTTCTCGCTGAACGTAATCACCTACGGTAACGACGCTAACCAGGTTCGTATCTCGACCAACTATCGTATCCACGAGGAGACCGCTGAGGCTGACGAGGCTATCGAGAAACTGTTGTACCAGGGCTGCAAACCGTTCCTGAGCAACAACATCACCTTCGACGATTTCCGTTCGACCGACGGCAACGCTTCGGTAGGAATCATGTCGAGCCAGAAGGTAGGTCCGGCTATCGCAGACGATATCACCACCAGCGCTATCTGGGCTGTGCTCGCTGCGTTGGCAGTGATCTTCCTCTACATCTTGGTTCGTTTCCGCAACTTTGCATACTCGGTAGGTGCGTTGGCAGCATTGGCTCACGATACAATCATCATCCTGGGTTTGTATGCTATTCTGTGGAAGATCATGCCTTTCTCCATGGAGATTGACCAAGCATTTATCGCTGCTATCCTGACCGTTATCGGTTACTCTATCAACGATACCGTGGTCATCTTCGACCGTGTGCGTGAGTACAACGGACTCTATCCGAAGCGCGAGAAGAGCATCAATATCAACGACGCATTGAACAACACACTGAGCCGTACATTCTCGACCTCTATGTCTACATTCGTCGTTCTGTTGGCTATCTTCATCTTCGGTGGCGAGACCATCCGTGGCTTCGTATTCGCACTGTTGATGGGTGTGATCGTTGGTACCTATTCGTCTCTGTTCATCGCTTCGCCTATCGCATACGATATCCAGCTTGCACAGGCAAAGCGTGCTGAGAAGAAAGCAGAAAACAAGTAATCCTTACACATTCAACATTACACAATAATGACGAATGATTTTCTAAAATTTGCCACTGCGCAAGGCCTTAACTCCATGCATGTGGAGAAGGTCTTGTCGCAGAGCGCAGATACCGTACAGGCGTCGTACGGATATATATCGCCCACCATTCTGGAGGAGCGTCAACTGAACGTGACTCAGATGGATGTGTTTAGCCGCTTGATGATGGATCGTGTTATCTTCCTCGGAACCGAAGTGAACGATTATACGGCCAATGTCATCCAGGCTCAGTTGCTCTATTTGGACTCTGTGGATAGCGAGCGCGATATACACCTGTATCTCAACACGCCGGGCGGCTCGGTATATGCCGGCCTGGGCATCTATGACACCATGCAGTTTGTTCGTGCCAAGGTAGCCACTATCTGCACGGGTCTGGCTGCTTCGATGGGTGCTGTGTTGCTCGTTGCGGGCGAAAAAGGAATGCGTGCGGCGCTGCCGCACAGCCGCGTGATGATCCACCAGCCGCTGGGTGGCGTTCAGGGTCAAGCCAGCGATATTGAGATCACCGCCAAAGAGATACTGAAACTCAAAGAAGAACTCTACACCATCATCTCCGACCATTCGGGAAAAACCGTAGAGCAGATACGTCAAGACGCCGATCGCGACCACTGGCTCACCGCTCAGGAGGCTCTCGAATACGGTATGATTGACAAAGTTTATACAAAGAAATAAATGGCTAAGAAGAAAAACGTTTGCAGCTTTTGTGGTCGCGAGATGCCGAAGATGTTTTCCGGCATGGACGGTTCGCTGATTTGCTCCGAGTGTCTCGAAGCAGGTCACAACATGCTGCTTACCATGCCCAAAGCTGCTACACCAAGCGACCTAAGCATGGATTCGGTGCCTTCGCCGCAGGAGATCAAGGCTTTTCTGGACCAATATGTCATCGGTCAGGACAATGCCAAGCGTTACCTCTCTGTAGCAGTGTACAACCACTACAAGCGTGTGCTGCAGGAGAAAACGGACGATGGCATTGAGATAGAGAAAAGCAATATCCTGCTGGTCGGTTCGACCGGTACGGGTAAGACTCTGCTTGCGCGCACTATCGCCAAGATGCTGAAGGTGCCTTTTGCTATCGTTGATGCAACAGCTCTGACCGAAGCCGGTTATGTGGGCGAAGATGTAGAATCGCTGTTGGTGCGTCTGTTACAAGACGCCGATTACGATCTGCAAAAAGCACAACGCGGCATTGTCTTTATCGATGAGATAGACAAGATTGCCCGCAAGAGCGAAAACCCAAGTATCACACGCGACGTGAGTGGCGAAGGCGTGCAGCAGGGACTGCTCAAACTGCTCGAGGGATCCATCGTCAATGTGCCTCCCCAGGGTGGTCGCAAGCACCCGGAACAAGAGTTCATCCATGTGGATACCAAGAATATACTCTTCATCTGCGGTGGCGCTTTTGATGGCATCGAGCGCAAGATTGCACAACGCCTGAACACTCAGGTGGTTGGCTTTGACGCACAACAACGTGCTGCGCGTGTTGACAAAAACGATCTACTGAAATACATTGCACCGCAAGACCTAAAGTCATTCGGTCTTATCCCCGAGATAATAGGTCGTTTACCTATCTTGACCTATCTGCAACCGCTGGACCGCACCGCTCTGAGAAACATTCTCACAGAGCCTAAAAACGCCCTTACAAAGCAATATCAAAAACTGCTTGCTATGGATGGCGTTACACTGCGGTTTGAGGACAAGATGCTCGATTATATAGTGGACAAAGCGTTGGAACACAAACTCGGTGCACGCGGCTTGCGTGGACTGATGGAAACCGTTATGATCGATATTATGTACGATCGTCCGCAGAACGGTGAGTTTGTAGTTACCAAATCCTATGCAGAAGAGCGCGTTGAGAAGGCAGACCTCCAACGCCTGAAAAACGCGGTATAATATCCGCGTTTTTCATTCCGCACACAAAAAACAACAATACGAAATACCAAAATACCACCCCTATGAAATACCTTTACTCATTAATTACTTTCCTATTATTATCGTGCGCGCTACACGCGCAAACGCCATGGAGCGGAGCTACAAGTGCTATCACTCCTAATGGGAATGTCTATTCTGTCAGTACGGCAGAAGAGTTAGCATGGATTGCCGATCAGAGCCACACAACGGATTTCTCCGGTTACACTATTCGCCTGACGGCCGACATTGACCTCGGCGGAACGTTGGAACCTCACAAAGAATGGAAACCTATCGGTGATGCCACTCATCCGTTTAACGGTAATTTCGATGGAAACAACCACGTAATCCGTAATCTCTACATCTCCTCCGGTACCTTTAGTTCTGCCGGATTGTTTGCCGAGACAGGAGCAAATGCCGAAATTCATAACTTGGCACTTGCACAAGGACAAATATTCATAAATAGTGTCAATGATGTAGGTTCTTTCATCGGAATCAACCGTGGTAAATTACACCACTGCTTCAATATGGCACAGATATTGGCCAATAACGGAGATCGTATCGGCGGTCTGGTC
>JAEEHO010000374.1 GCA_016280845.1 Paludibacteraceae bacterium
GAGAAATGTCTTATGGCCTTGTAGCGGAGGAAATCGATCATTCCCTGGCCGCACTCATGACCGCCGGAACCGCTACCGCCCACAGCATAGCCTCCGTAGTCCATTCTGCAGACAACACCTGCATGGTACATCAGTTGTGCCACTGCATTAGCCTGAGCGTCGTTGTATTTGTCTTTTTTGTATTCAAGGAGCATATTATCCCAGTCGTAGGTAGTGGCGCCGAAGTTAGCATACAAGACGGTGTCGAAACCTGCGATAGGATTATGAATGGTCGCATCATAATCGAATTTGTTGTTCCATACGTAACTGTACTCACCGATACCCTGAACCGGCCATCTCCAGAAACGCATAACGATAGCAGCAGCAGTAGCCACACATCCGGTAGCACTATGTTCGCCGCTATAACGGTCGATAGGACACATGTTGTAATACGGTGCATCTTGATTCCACTTGATACCTTCGCCGCCCTCTATCGCAAGTAACGGCTCTACGTCGGTTTCTTGTTCAGGCGCTTTCTTGGCACGACGAGGAGCACTCGCTTTGCGTTGTGCCTTCTCTTTGTCGGTCAACGGACGCGCGTTAGCGATAGTCTGTGCGTAGTAGTCCATAAAGTACGCTACGTTCTCTTTGGTACCATCGAACGTGCCTTGGTCGGAATAACCGAGAATAGTAGTGGACTGATCGTCTGCAGAAACGATAACCCAACCGCCTTCCGGCTTGTTGAATACATACAAAGCCGGTTCGTTGGAATTAGGCTTTGCCACTTGATGAATCAAACGCATTTCAGAGGCATCGGTTGTTTTGCGCGCAGCTTTCTTGATGCGGCTACCGGACTTCTGTTGTTGAGCGTTAGTTGAGAAACTTGCAGCGATAGCAGCAGCATCCTCAATTGAACGCTGTTCTGCAATTACTGTAGTAGTACAAAAAAAGAAAAGAATGGTAATAAGGTAAAACTTTCTCATAGTATAAGTATGTGTAGTTGTTTTTTCTGGTGAGGTAATTTTTTACGCGGCTGCAAAGATACGCCTTTTTTTTTATATGAGCAAACAAAATCGCATAAAAATGAAAAAATACTGATTTTCAATCAAATATTGATACTTTTTTTGTACATTTTAGCAATTGTATGTTCTGTTTAAGGAAAACAAAAACAGCCAAAACCCTTTGAATGTTTTTGAGCGTTGTTCTATACGCTATCCATCACTGAAGATGACTGAATAACACGCTAATAACGTGCTAATAACCCACTTATCACGCGCTAATAACGCGCTTTTGGATCGGAAATACCCAACAAATTCAGGTGAAAGGTATTGTAAAGGCGAAAGGTGTTAAAGGTTGATAGGTTGCATGGGTCTACAAAAGAGACGACCAACAATTGCTGGTCGCCTTGTTATCTTCTCCCTTGAGGGGTGGAGAATGTCTGGTGGATATTCGAATAGAGAGGGTGGGGTTGTTGGTTATCTTACTTCACTCTTGTGCCGAAGATATTGTATGTAACGCCGTTTTTGATGATAAACAACTGACCGTTCTCCATCACTTTTGTCCATTCGCCCATTCGTCCATTCGCCCCTTCACCACTGCAAACAACAGTATCTTCCGTATCTTGCGTAGATGTACTGTAACTGCCAGAACCAGTGGTGTATATGGTAACTGACTTGATGTATGCAGCGCTGCGGTTTGTAGCCAAAGTCAGCAGGTCGGCAACCATTGGCTCGGTAGGAATATACTCGATGTTGTCGCCATAAACAATCGGGTCTTGATATTGCTTGTTATCGAAATAAACAATCAGTTTGCCATTGTCATTGTCGGAAGTCTTGGCGGACGATACAACCACCTTGGTAATATGCTCTCTCTTAGGTAGCTGCAATTCGATATAGCCTTGTAACGAGTTGTTGTCTGTAGTTATCTTAGCGGCATTGTCCTTCTCGTGAGCTCCGATCTTGATACCTTGTGCACCGGAACGGATCCAAGCACCGGATATGCCGCTGATATCGTGGTAAGTATGAATCAAGTCCATCGGATTCTCGTAACCGGCATGAGCGTTTCCGCGTTGGTCAAAATACCATGCGCTATCGTTGTCTGTAGTAGCTTTGAATTGAATGGATGCCAATTCACGGTAATCCGCCTTCTTGCTATTGGAGTTGCAGAAAACGGCATAGAGCGTTGTGTCATGCTTGATGGTCGTGCCTTTTTTGATAAAGGTAGGCATTTGATCATCGTTGTAGTTCTCTTCGCCACACCAGCCCATGAAGGACACGCCATCGCCGTAATCAGGCACTTTGGG
Source organism: Paludibacteraceae bacterium (assembly GCA_016280845.1). Classification (GTDB taxonomy): domain Bacteria; phylum Bacteroidota; class Bacteroidia; order Bacteroidales; family Paludibacteraceae; genus Colicola. The sequence continues at coordinate 2,282 of JAEEHO010000374.1, forward strand.
CAAATAATCCAATTTGCCACCTACCGTAGTATAACTACATACAGACTCTCCCATAGCCATGAATGTCACAGTCGGTGTAGTACCGTCTCCTACGGAATCATTACCATGGAGATAGTTGCCTGCGGCATCTCTGTGGTATAGTTCGGTGGTATAACATGCGTGGTACGATTCGCCATTTTCAGAGAATCGAGTTTCAATCCAGTATATGTTGCCACCGTGGCGTTCACCTCTTTTGCCTACGCAGGTAATCTTAACCCAACCGGATGAAGCGTCGAACTCCAAATTGGGTGTCAGTTCACTCGGCCAAACATGTATTCTGGCTTCATCGCCAATGCTATAAATGCCTGCGATGTCTACATCGGTCTCTGAGGTTCCTGGAATATAGAATTTCAGATACGGATACTGTTTGGGGGATTCTTTGTAGAGGTGGAATTTCCATTCCTTTTTCTTTTCGTCCCACGTCAAGTTCATGTCCACAATTTTGTCAACCTCCAATTCAGTATCCCATTCCGAGTTGTCTTCAATCTCGTTAGAGACATTGACTTCGCAATCGGCTGACAATCTGCCGTCGCACGTGGTGGCTGTGATAGTGGCCGTACCTACAGAAATGGATTGTACGTTTCCGTATGAGTCCACCGTAACTATATCTTCGTCACTCGAACTCCATACGAGGCCTTTGTTGCTTGCATTGTGCGGGCTGAAGGTAATAATCTCTTGTAATGAGGTATTGCCGCATAACTTCATCATGACAACAGGGTGCGTAAACGAAATGCCATTTACGCGGATAGGATGGCGTTCTGGTTCCAAACCAAGCAGGCACTGGAAATCACGTTCGTATTTGTTGGTAGCATTGCTGCCTATTCCTTTGTAATCAGGGTCGAGAATAGTCAGAGAGAAAAATCCGTCGCTATAACCTCCCCATCCCCAGTTGATATGGTAGAGACCATTGCCATCAGCGCCGTCACAAACGAAGGCATGATTGCCGCCTATCATCAGTACTGGATGTTTCGCCATTAGTTCGCGATCGATATGTTTCTCTTTGTCAAGATAATCCTTCGTGTTCCACTGGGTGTGCCACTCTGCGTTTCTGTAACCGAAGTATCGGTACAAAGCTTCTCCTATCTTGCCAAGAGTGGTACTGCTGCCGCCATATATCTCTGCGCCATAACACATATCGGCAGCAACACCGACATGATGTATCAGTTGCGCTACGGCATCAGCCTGAACCTGGCTATACGGACGGTCGTGGTACTTTGGCAACATATTGTTCCAGTCGTAGGTGCCCGTAGTGAAATCAACGCTATCGTGACCGTAGCTGCCGCCGTTGCTAATCCAATTATAACTATGCGAACCTAGACCATGCTCCGGCCATCTCCAATAGTACATGATCTGTGCAGCAGCGGTAGCCGCGCTTCCTGTTGCTGAACGTGTGTCGTCTGCAGCGTCCATCGGACACATGTTGTTGAACGGAGCGCCTTGGTTCCATTGAATGGTGTCGCCGTTATTAGCCAGCAGCGGATCAATATCCGGAAACACATAAGGCACACGCTTGATGTGTTTGACATGTTCCTTCTCTGCTGCAGACAACAGACGTACGGCAGCAATCTGCTCGGCATAGTAGTCCAGTATATAGGTAATGTTCGGCTTGCTGCCGTCAAAAGTGCTATTTTCGGAGTAGCCGAGGATATCGCGGGTGTTGTCATCTGCAGAAACAATCACCCAACCTCCATCCGGACTGCTGAATACATATAAGGCCGGTTCAGCGGAATGAGGTTTTGTTACTTGGTGAATCAGTCGCATTTCGCTATCCATGTGCGGTTCACGGTACATACCGGTAGGCAGCGGCAGTCCATTCAGGAAATCGGCAGCAAGAGTGGCGGCCTCTTTCGTTGAACGCGGGGCTGCGTTCACCGTCATGGACATCATGAGAATGATGATGCCATAATGAAATCTCTTCATTTTGTTATGTTGTTTTTTTGTACATTAGGGGCACTTCTGTTCCTGAAGTATTCATTCAAGCCCTCATCTCGGGCATTGAACCGAAGATGAGGGCTTGTTGTTATACTTTCGATTACTCGATAGAAGCGTTACCGTTGTTGTCAGACTCGGTAGTAACGGTGTACTTGAGAATGCTGAACGTTGCAGAAATAGTAACATCGCTATCCGGCATCTCAAAGGTATTGTTCGTAATAGTTATATCGTTGTTGTCTGCATCTTTCACGCTGATGCTTGTCAGTACGTTGCAATCGTCAGCCGGTGTTGCTGTAATAGTGATGGTTGTTCCTGCTGCAGCAGAAGTAACCTCTCCGGTTGTAATTGTTCCGTTTCCAACAACAGTAGTGTTGATGTCGTGCGGTACTTCTTGTCCTTGGCAAATAGTAGTATAGTTCTCATAGTGTGTAGTACCACCGGTGTAGATAGATACAGATTTGATATATTCTGCTTTTGCCGCTGTCGAGAGCTTCACAATGTCGGTTGTCACCGATACATCAGGAATGTACTCTACATTTTCACCTTCGCTAATCGGATTCAGATCGTGTACATCGCCCAGATCTACATACAATACACCAAGGTCATTGCTTCGGGTTTTAGAGAATGTCGTAACCACTTTGGTAATGGTTCTTTCTTGGCTCAAGTCTAATTTTATCCAACCGTTATAACTATGTCCATACTCGTCTGCTGAGGTACTACCGATTCGGATACCGTGTTCTCCGGCACGTAATGAATAACCGTGAATATCAGTAATGCCCTCTTTCGATTCTATAAGATCCGTTCTTTTTTTGCCATATGCGTCATCATACCAATAAGTATTCGTATTTTGACTCGGATCCTCCGAACCCACTGAGTCTTCGAAGACAATAGAAGCAACTTTAGTAAGCGGTCCGGATGTTCCAATTTGATCACCAAAGACTGCGTAGTAAGTGGCATTTGCACTGGCAGTGTAGCCTTCTTTGACAAGTTTAGGAGCAACGTTGTTACTTTCATAATATTGCTCTTCTGACCAGCCGACGAAGGACTTTGAAGAGCAGTTGGTCGGATTCTCAGCGGGTAATACCACATTGCCGCCAACGATATGAGTGGAAGCTATGGTGTCGCCCAGTGATACGAAGAATACGGAATCTACCGGACCGTCACCCGGTTGGTCTGTCAGTGTGTATTTTGTGCCATCGCTCTTCTTTAAGTATTCAATTGAAGCAATGTATTCGAAACGGTAATCATTACCATCGTTTCCGGTAAATTCACTTCTAATTCTGTATTTGCCGCTTTCAATACAAGAGATATTCATCCAACCACCGGTAGAGGTTGTTGTTGGATGGCCTTCCATATCGTATTGTGCTTCAGTAATCCATCCATCTATATAGTTGGTACCATCTAATTCATAGGTGCCGGCAATCTTCCAATTGGTATAGTCGCCACGGAACTTCAGGAACATGTATGGATAGTAGCCGCCTTCTTCGCCTTCCAAACCAATAGTCATGAGTTTTTTGCTTGAACTATAACTATTCTCAAATACGCCTGTGCACGGCAACTC
>JAEEHO010000375.1 GCA_016280845.1 Paludibacteraceae bacterium
CGACGGTACGCACCTCTACTTCTACGACGGATGGCTCTTGATCTACGAGCATATTGTATGCCCCGACAATACTACAAACGAGATCGAATATGTCTGGGGCAAGGATGTTTCTGGCACGCGCGGCGGCGCGGCTGGAATCGGCGGGCTTCTCTACCTCACTGTCAGCAACTCCTCCACTCCTAACCCCTCCACTCACCAACTCTATATTCCGCTCTACGACAACAACGGAAACATCACCCGCTACCTCGATTCTTCCGGCAACACCGTGGCGGAGTACACCTACGATGCCTTCGGCAACACTATCTCGCAAACCTGCCCGTTTGCAGATTTCTTCCGACACCGCTTCTCGACAAAATACTTCGATCCCGAATCCGGCCTCTACTACTACGGCTACCGCTTCTACAATCCGATCCTCATGCGCTGGCTCACCCGCGACCCGATAGAGGAAGAAGGAGGGTCGAACCTGTATGTATTTTGTAGAAACAATGCTCTGTCAGGTGCAGATGAACTTGGAGCGTTTACCATCAAGTATGTCACGAGTAAAGAGACTTCGTTTTTCGAATATGTAAAGACTAGCAAGAAATTTAAGGACATTGAGCCTAAGAATGAAAATGATTTGTATGTTAGGTATAAACCTATGAATGTCAATGGCGCATTTCACAACCTCCCATCTTTTGACAATGACTGTCAACTAGAAGTGCGGCTGGAAATATGGCTGGACACCAGATTGCGAGAAGAGGCAAACGCCTCGGATGAATTCATTGTTTCACCACATAAGTATTCCCTCTATGATGGGTACTCTCATAAGAAAGGGGGCGGTAGGCCAATGGAGGGCACAGTGCTTGCGCATGAACTAGGGCACGCAAAGGCTTTCTTCATGCATCAGAAGTCGGTGTTTGAATCAAAGATTGCGACGCTGCGTTCAAAGCCAAGGCTTACAGAGTCGGAAAAGAATACAGTTAAAGATGCATATAAGGCCGCAGAAACTGAGATTACGTCTCAAAGCATATTGTATTCAAAAGAAAATGAACACAATTGGTACATAAACCATGGATTTGAATGCCATGAAAAAGGAGGGCTATATGTTTACAAACTTAAGAAGTAAGATGTCGTTGAACATCAGATCGAACATCACTAGTCTGATGGTCGTGATTGCTTTTTTCGCTGGCTGTGCCAGCCAGACATTCCCGCTGCCGCCTTGGGATGAAGAGCTTAGCCGCATAATGGAGCCATATCGCGCCTGCAAGACATATAATACGATAGACGAGTATTTCAAGGATGATGGGCTGGGGCTAAGTTCGCTTGCAGACAGGTTGAATGAAGTATGCAAAAAGCGAAAAATATCACGCTGCGCTGTGGCGGCAGCAGCACACATGGAACCCTTTGCCTACGACGACATGAGCATTTTCTATGCATATAGGACGTGTGGTATGTTTGTTGATGGCATAGAGTTTCAGTTCGATGAGAATGGATGCGTTCGGAAAGTCGTCGTGGTGCATCTAGTGGTGTGATGCAGACTGCGACGTTTCAATGTACAGTATGTTCAATAAGGCATTCGGGCAACTTACTCGAAACTTCCCCGACGGCTGCGACGCCGGCTATTCACTGACGCTTTCCAACGGGCTCACGGTCGCCCGTTCGCTGGCGCGGGACGACTGGCGCCGCGCGCTCGTCACGAACATCGTCAGCTCGGTCAACGGGAACCCAGTGGAGACTCTTGCCTATGAATACGACGCGCTCGACCGTCCCGTCGCGCGCAACGCCGACACCTTCGGCTACAATGGCCGCAGCGAGGTTGTTTTCTCCCGCAGAGGCGCAGAGAACGCAGAGGACGAATACTCGTACGACGACATCGGCAACCTGCTCAACTCGGCCTCAGGAAGCGCCGTAACGAACTCCTACACTGCAAACGAGCTCAACCAGTACACCGAGGTACAGGAACTCTCTGCGTCCTCTGCGTCTCTGCGGGAAATTTACCACGACCTTGACGGCAACATGCTTTCGGACGGAACGCTCACGTTCGCCTACGATGCCGCAGGTCGCCTTGAGACAGTTTCCTCCAACGGCGTCACGCTTGTCACGAACTTCTACGACGCCAAGTCGCGCCGCGTCAGGAAGGTCGCGCAGGAGGCGACGACGACGTTCTTCTACGACGGCTGGAACCTCGTAGAGGAGCGCATCGCCTACTCGAACGGCACAGCCTCGACGATCCGCTACTGTTGGGGCAAAGACCTCTCCGGCTCATTGCAAGGTGCAGGCGGTGTCGGCGGGCTTCTCTACCTCACGTTCTCTAACTCCAACTCGCAGCTCCAACTCTATGTCCCTTGCTACGACAACAACGGCAACATAACGCGCTACCTCGACCAAAACGGCAACACCGTTGCGCAGTACACATACGACGCCTTCGGCAAGCTCATTGCCAAGTCCGGCCCGCTTGCCGAATTCTTCCGGCATCGCTTCTCGACGAAATACTTTGACGCCGAGACCGGCCTCTACTACTACGGCTATCGCTTCTACAATCCCGTCCTCATGCGCTGGCTCAATCGTGATCCAATAGAGGAATCTGGCGGGCTGAATCTATATGCCTTTTGTGATAATGATGCACTTGCCTCAATAGACTCCTTTGGGTTGTCGAAATACTGGGATAATTATATGCGTTATCATGTTCATGACTCGTCGGATGTATGGAAGGCGGTTGGAGGGAATCTCTACTGGCTACATCTAACAGATGAAAGATATGAAAATTCGTGCGCACTGCGTGTTTCGCGTGCTCTTGTCAATTCTGGCGAATCCATACCTACATCACCTGGGCGATGGGTAGCAAGAGATTATACAGTGAAAGAAGATACCGTATCACGCCAAGGAATAACTTTCAAGAAAGGAACAGTCCTCAAGGCGGAGAAACCCGGATCGCGTTACGAATTAGGCGCTGAGAAGATGAAAGGATGCTTGGATGCTGTCATAACTGGCGACAAGCTCAAAGAAAAGAAAATGTGGATTCAAAATTCCAAAGCCGTCAAATATGCAGAATCCATTGAGAATTGTAATGACGAGGCGTTTTTCGTGGGGTATTCTACGGATGGCTGGTGGCACACGGGAATGATTAAAAAAGATTACAAAGACCCTTATCTTTTTACAAGGGGCCTGATGTATGTAACTTTCTGGAGATTGAAAAAATGATTGTAATCAAAAGTTCTTTGCTTCTGAAATTTTGTCCTTTGTTGGCAATGCTTATTATACCGACAGGGTGCGCATTTAATAGCAACAGTCCAAAGGCAGAAGGCATTATAAACAGTCTTGTTTCTGAAAGACTTAAAGATAGTTGTCTCGTAAAGATAACCGAAGCGAGATACGAGAAGAGTAAATTCAACCCTAATCTGAAAATGAACAATGTCTTGTATATCGTTGAAGGGATTGTTGAATGTGCCATCTCCAAATCCGTTGCTGAAAAACTCCCTGCTGGAACAACTGTCCGTTCTGTTGAACTGGTCGATGATGTATCTTGGGCACGGAAAATTCTTACCCAGATGAAAGGTTCAGACTCAATCAGCATTGAACCGCCATACGCTTATGCATTTTTCTACGAATATCCACAACCAAACAATCTTGCCAGAGCACCCATCTCAGGATGGTTTGATGCACCTGATTTCTGGATTGCAACTGAATTTTACGATCCTGATGTGACAATTAAGGATGAAGCATTCATCAACGCATTTCGTATCAGGGCCGTCACTCCAAAGTTCCACGTGGGATTGGAAAGCTTCAAGAGATGTGTGTTGCAGGTCCCATCTGGACAGACCAATATAGTGTATTACGCAGGAACTTGTAACGGCCATGTCGTTTTAGCTCATCTAACATTGTCCAGTAATCACAAATGGGACATTGGCGAAGCCAATATTGAACAAGCCATCGTGATGCCATATACAGAAGACAAAGCTAAATGGATATTGCTAAAGGACGCTGACGAAGAATGTTTGCGGCATTGGGACTGGCATAAAGAGATTGAAGATTTTGTGCAAAAGCAATCTGAGAAGTCTGCACTCGTAACGCCTTCCTCGGCTTTTTACAAAGTCGATGGTGATTTAGCCGACGATAATGCTTGTGTTTGGATTGTAGATGTGTTTTCGGTTGAGGCGACATTGTGTGATGCCTTGAAAAAAGGCGACAAAATTTGCACAGAACAGTTATATGATGGAAGCAAGGAGGAAATGCAGCGGGTAATTTCCGAAGCACGGCGCAGCGGGAATCCGATTGTCGAAAGACGGCTACACGATCGAGGATTGTGTTTTGCACATTGGGACGAGGGAAAGTTCATAAGTCCCAACGAACTTCCATTGGAACGCTTGTTCTTCATTAACAATGAGCTTGTCGCACCGTTTGAGGTTGCCTGGAATCTCTGTTATGATGGATTAATCCACTTTGAAGAGAATGTAGCTATTCAAGCTTACAAGCGACGAGTTGAACAGGCGCGGCGCGGTATACCCATTTCACCGAAGAGCAGCGTAATTGAGGGTGACTCATGAAAGTCCGTCCGGGATGTTTTGCCGTCCTCGCATCAAGGGCAATAGCTATTGCGATTATCATATTCCTCACCATAAAAGGTTGTGAATATGCCTATTGGATGTGGAAAGGAATGACGGCTACCATAAAGTCACCTGCAATTGTCCTTACGGAAGAGGCTCATATAAAAGTTAAGGGGAAGGATTGCTGCCTGCCTCGCGGGCTGGTATTATATCCGTTAAATGAGTTAGAATGTTGTCCTGAGGTGTACGATGAACGAGAGTACAAGATATATATATCAACAGATTGTCTCAAGTTTAGGAAATTGACAGAATCAGAGATTAGAGGAGTGACAAACTTACTCTATCGCTTGGAGGTGGGGTGTGAAAAAGAGTAATGTGCAATCATTTATTTGTCATGGGTTCAACAACTATTGTGAGCCTCCGAAGTTCATTGGCGGGCATCGGGTTATGTTCCGTACCGCCGTCGTCTTCAAAGAACGCGATTTTGACGATGTGTGGGATGTGCATGATGATTTGTTTTGGAGGATGGTGAATGTGATAGTTGCGGAGCTCGCGGACAGCTATCGCATCAAGGTGATAGATCAGACGGCGCCAATATTTGATTCTGTTTCAGAACTTCGTGCATGGCAGTCTCTCCAGAAAGAGACTGATTCTGAGTTCGTTCTTGATCCTCCAGCAGAGATAGATTTGTTTTCAGCGGGCGCCCCGATATGCCATATGGAGTTTGAAGATTGGTCGGACATAGGCAAGTATGAACCTTATGCCTGCTCTTTTACTTTTTCGTTTTATAGCCACGATGAGAATCTCAACGCGAAAATCGGGAATGTGCTACATAAGTTTCTTTCATCAGAGAAAGAGGTTTCTGGAGTCTTGGAGATTTATGAGGCGCCGCGCCCCAAATGGCACTGGCCTCTATTAAAAATAATTAAAAGCGATACATTTTTCTATTATGTAGGTTTTATTGTGTTAATACTTTTCGCTCTTGTGATGATAATGACCTCGCCATCCGGTACGTCAAGCGGTAAGACAGGAAGTGGTGGCGACACGGCAGTCTCACAAAACCATCAGCCAATTGAAGGGACGAAACAATGAACATCTCTCTTAGCGGATTGGCAAAGGCGGGAACAGTGCTTCTTGGTTTCCTTGTCTTGTATGCGGCGATACGCTCGGATTCTCCGCTAAAGCCCGGATCGTCGGCGTGGAACCGCAAGAAATGCCTGCAAGACCTGTCGAACATCAGGTCGATACTTCTTGAAGGAGAAAGGAATACAGGCGTTTCCTTCCAGCAGTGGCTTGCCGACAGCCAGCCAGAACTGGCCGGACGTTCTCTACCAGCTCAGGTATGCGAGTACTGCTCCGAATACGCAGATCGCGTCGGTGTCGCAATGTTTGAGAAGCGGAAGATAGATGGTGAGGAAAGGCTTGTAGATCCTTGGGGCAACCATACAATATGGGTTCGCTGGATGTGCTTCCTGAGATTGCCAGGAGGAATCTGCGCAATTTCACGGTCCTGAATACAATCATCTGGTCGTCTGGACCGAATGGAATCAACGAGAATGGCAGCGGAGACGATATGTTTCTGCTGGAGCGAAAGCATTGGCTGACAAAAGAAGAAGAATGCAGACGGGACATCGGACTGATTAAATGTGCCTTACGGATAGATGAACGATACGCTGATCCCGCTTTGCGCTTCAACAGTGAGTCTGCATCTTCTGAATCTGAACTGATAAATGCAGTAGGACGGTTTTGCAAAGAATGCTTGTCGTTGACAGGTGCGCATGGAGCATTGTCAATCCAGAGTGTTGACGGCATTGACAAGGTAATTGACCCCTGGGGGAATCCATATAACATAGGTTTGCTGAACACCGTATCGCATGCGTGGCCGAATCAACTGAAGGATTCTGCAATCGGATCAGTCCTCGTCTGGTCGTCAGGTCCGAACGGAATCAATGAGAATGGCGGCGGAGACGACATTGTTGAACAGCCGAGCACCACGTTGCGACAGAAAGGCGAGGAATAAGATGCGGAGGCCGAGACGCAGCAATTGGATTCATTGCCGCAAGTATCGCCGGAGGCTCGCCAACGGCTCGGATACGAACGCATACGAATCCAATTCGCGAAACCAGTATTCGTCAATCTCGAGCGTTTCGGGAGGAACAGGCTTCTGCTCGTCCGTCGAATACGACCTTGACGGCAACATGACGCAGCACGGCGTCTGGACGTATTCGTACGACGCTGCCGGAAGGCTTGCGGCCGTCGAGTCAAATGGAATTGCCGTCGCCGCGTTTGCCTGCGATGCGCACGGACGCCGCGTGAAAAAGGAGGCCGCCGACGGTACGCACCTCTACTTCTACGACGGATGGCTCTTGATCTACGAGCATATTGTATGCCCCGACAATACTACAAACGAGATCGAATATGTC
>JAEEHO010000038.1 GCA_016280845.1 Paludibacteraceae bacterium
CAGATAGTAAGCGGTTTGACGAAGATCAGCGGCGGCGTATTCGGCGACCAGGCGAGCGAGCAGGCGGAGAACTTCCGTAAACTATTGCTAACCATCAGCGACGATATACGCGTGGTGTTGATCAAGATAGCCGACCGACTGCACAATATGCGTACGTTGGGTGCACAGCCCAAAGACAAGCAATACAAGATAGCCGGTGAGACACAATATATCTATGCGCCGCTGGCACACCGCTTGGGTCTATTCCCGATCAAGACCGAACTGGAGGACCTGAGCTTCAAATACGAACATCCGGGTACATGGCAAGAGATACACGACAAACTGGAATCGGTCAAAGAGCACCAGTTTGAGTATTTCGAGCAGTTCTCCAAGCCGATACGCGACCGACTGACCACAATGGGTTATCAGTTCACGATGACCGCGCGACTGAAGTCGGTTTATTCGGTGTGGAAGAAGATGATGAAGCAGAACATCCCGTTCGAGGAAGTGTACGACCTGCTGGCTGTTCGTATCGTTTTCACGCCAAGCGAGGCGATGAGCGAGAAAGACCAGTGCTGGATGATCTATTCGGCCATCACGGAGATATACCGTCCGCACCCGGAGCGTATACGCGATTGGATATCGACACCCAAAGCCAACGGCTACGAGGCGCTGCATGTGACCGTGATGGCGGCCAACGGCGAATGGGTGGAAGTGCAGATACGAACCGACAGGATGCACGAGATAGCCGAGCGCGGCTATGCGGCACACTGGAAATACAAGACCGGCGAGTCGGATGACTCGGAGCTGGACAAGTGGCTGCGCGAGATCAAAGAGATACTGGAGCACCCGGACAAGGATGCGATGGAGTTCTTGGGAACCTTCAAACTCAATCTGTTTGCGCAGGAAGTGTTTGTCTTCACGCCAAAGGGCGACATCAAGACCATGCCGCTGGGTTCGACCGCATTGGATTTTGCTTTCCTACTCCACTCCGAACTGGGAGAGCACTGCATAGGCGCCAAAGTGAACCACGCCCTGGTGCCGCTGTCATACAGACTGAAAGGCGGCGATCAGGTGGAAGTGCTGACTTCGTCGAGCCAACATCCGCAACGCGACTGGCTGGACATGGTAACAACAGCCAAAGCACGCAACTGTCTGAACCAATATTTCCGCCGCGAGGAGCGACGCTATTTGGAGCACGGCAGGAAACTGGTGCATGACGCGATACAGATGGACAAAGAGCTGGAGGCCAACAGCGATATGGCTATCGCCCGCATGATGAACCACTACTCTATCGGTTCACAAGCCGAACTGTATCTGCAAGTGGGTCAAGGACTGATTAGACTGGACAACATGCGCGAGATAGTGTTCCCGAAAAAAGCGTGGTGGTCGCACATGCCGTTCCTCGGATCGAGCAAGGCTAAAGACAAAGGGCCGAAGACAGTGGAGGAAGTGGAAGAGGCAGCCAAGAAGAGCATAGCCAAGCCGAAGAAAGGGCAGCCGCACATGATAGTGCTGACCGATGAAAACCTCGGCAAAGACTACATATTGAGCAACTGCTGTCACCCGATACCCGGCGATGAAGTGCTGGGTTACCTGGATGAAAACGGCAAGATGCGAATCCACAAGATAGACTGCCCCGAAGCTACGCTGCTGAAGACCAGCTACGGCAAACGTATCTACTCGGCAACATGGAATACCCACCGCGTACAATCGTTCGTGGAAACCATCGAACTGAAAGGAATAGACAAGTTCGGCGTGTTCATCCACGTGCTGCAGACCATCACGACCGAATTCCATATCAACATGCGCTCTATCAACGTGTCGAGCGAAGACGGAATATTCAAAGGCACGATGGAGATATATGTCTATGACCGCAAAGAACTGGACGAACTGCTCAAGGCCATCAAGAAGATAGATGACATCAAGGAAGTAAAGCGCCTGGCGACCATAGATACGGAACAGTAAGACAAAGGACATAAGGATATTATATTTAACCACATAAATTCATTAAAGAAATGAAAAAGATTTTTGCAACTCTCTGCATGGCTCTCACAGCAGTAGCCGTGATGGCACAACAACCGGTAATCACATTTGAGAAGATTGAACACGATTTCGGTAAGATCAACGAGGCAGACGGCCGCGTTACAACCGTATTCTCCTTCAAGAACGAGGGTATGGCTCCACTCGTACTGAGCAATGTACGCGCCAGCTGCGGTTGCACCACTCCGACATGGACCAAAGAGCCTGTTGAGCCGGGTCAGACCGGTAGCATTACCGTTACCTATAATCCGAACGGTCGTCCGGGTCGTTTCCAGAAGACCATCACCATTACCTCGAACGCAACAGAGGCAACCAAGAAGTTGTTCATCAAGGGTGAAGTTATTCCTAAGCAGGCTAAGCCGGCTAACAAATACAATATTCCTGTAGGCGAACTGAGCATGAAGACCAAATCGCTGGATCTGGGTACCATCAACAAAGACCAAGTTAAACAAGGCGAATTGGAATACGCTAACCTGTCGCAAGCAGAACACCGCGTAGAGTTGGCAACCAACTCGGCTGATGCATTCATGATTAGCAATACCACTCTGAACCCGGTTAAGCCGCAAGAGATCGGTAAGTTCGTATTCATGTTCGATACCAAGAAGACCAAACTGTACGGTCCGGTAGAGGCATACGCTTACGTGATGGTTGACGGCAAGAAGGAAATCACAGATGCCTTCAAGCTGACCGTTAAGGCTGATATCGTTGAAGACTTCAGCAAGATGACCACCGAGCAGAAACAACAAGCTCCTATCATCGAGGCTGCAGCTACTCTCAACGCAGGCAAATTCAAAGCAGGCAAGAGCTACAAGTACACCTTCCCGATCAAGAACATCGGTGTCAATGCGCTGGAGATCCGTCGTATCTACTCGACCGACAACTCGCTACTCTTCACTCTGCCGAAGGCAATCAAGTCGGGCAAGAAGGGTGCAGCCAACATCACCATCAACACCAAGGGTCTGGAGCCGGGCAGTTACACCCGCGAGGTAATCGTCATCACCAACGATTATCAGAATCCGCGCAAGAAAATCACACTGAACTGGACCGTTGAGTAAGAGGCGGACAAATGAATTATGGAACGCGCACGCGTTGCGCGCGTAGAAGAAGGAACTAAATGGCAGAAACAAATAAGAATACCGGACGCAAACGTTCGCAGCAAACCACTATCATCAAAGTGGGAGCTAACGAAATGGGCAAACTGCCTCCTCAAGCGCAAGAGCTGGAGGACTCGGTATTGGGTGCAATCCTGATAGAGAAAGATGCCTACGGAACGGTAGCGGATCTGTTGCGTCCGGAAGTATTCTATAAAGACCAGAATCGTCTTGTTTACGAAGCAATTCGCGCATTGGCCAGCAAGGACGAGCCGATAGACTCGATGACCGTTTGCGAGAAACTGCGTAGCCAAGGAACATTAGAGCAAGCCGGTGGCGTTGTTTACGTCGCCGACTTGACTCGTCGTGTCGCTTCGACAGCCCACCTGCGTTACCATGCGCAGATAGTGGCACAGAAAGCCACAGCACGCGACCTAATTGCTTTTGCGGCAAGTATCGAGGAAAAGGGCTTTGACGAGACGCAGGATATACAAGATTTGATGGATGAGGCAGAAGCCGGTATCTTTGAGATATCACAACGCTCGCAGAAGCGCGATGTGACGCAGATTGACCCAGTTATAGAGGAGGCTTTTGCCCGCATGGAGAAAGCAGCCAAAAACGACGGTTCGATCTCGGGTATCCCATCCGGATTCCATGACTTGGATAAGATCACTTCCGGCTGGCAAACGCCTGACCTCATCATCATCGCTGCCCGTCCGGCTATGGGTAAGACGGCGTTCGTCCTGTCGATGGCAAAGAACATGGCAATAGACCGTAGTATTCCTATTGCCGTCTTCTCGCTCGAGATGAGCAACGTGCAGTTGGTTAACCGTCTGATTATGAACGTGTGCGAGATAGAAGGTGAAAAGATCAAGACGGGTAAGATGAACAAGGAGGACACCAAGCGACTCAATACGAAGATCAATATCATGAAGGGTAAACCGCTCTACATGGATGATACGCCTTCACTTTCTGTCTTCGAGTTGCGATCAAAAGCTCGCAAACTGGTGCGTGAGCATGGTGTGAGAATGATTATCATCGACTATTTGCAGCTGATGAACGCACAAGGTTCCAGTTTCGGCAGCCGTGAGCAGGAGGTGAGTATCATCTCGCGAAGCCTGAAGGCCTTGGCAAAAGAGTTGGATATACCAATTATCGCCTTGTCGCAGCTGAACCGTGGTGTTGAGAGTCGTCAAGGTATAGAGGGCAAGACGCCTCAGTTGAGTGACTTGCGTGAGTCCGGCGCCATCGAGCAAGATGCCGATATGGTTTGCTTCATCCACCGACCGGAGTACTACCATATCTACAACGACGAAAAAAATGGAAAGGACCTGCGCGGCTTGGCACAAATCATCATTGCCAAGCACCGTAACGGTGCCACCGACAGTATATGGCTGCGTTTCCGAGGCAAATACGCCAAGTTCCAAAACGAAGAAGAAGCCGTTGATGAAAACGAATTGCCACCATTGCCGACTCCGGAAGGCAGCGTGTCTATTCAGTCGAGCATGAACAGCAACTCGATGGGTGCGGTATCATTCGGGCAACAGATGTATCCGGACGGAATGAGCATGAACAACGCCATGGGAGAAGATATATCTGCTCCGTTCTAGACGAGACCGTCTTACGGGTTAAAAGTAGAAAAAAAAAAGACAATAGATAATAACAAAATCAAATATATGCAAAGAACAATCATCATAGATGCACTTAAGCGCACCGATTTCGGCAGTGAGATCAACGTACGCGGATGGGTGCGTAGCCGTCGTGGCAACAAGAGTATTTCCTTTATCGCGCTGAACGACGGTTCGACCATTAAGAACATACAAATCGTTGTGGATTTGGAAAAATTCAGCGAGGAGACGCTCAAACCGGTTACTACCGGTTCGTGTATCTCCGCGACCGGTATTCTGGTAGAGAGTCAGGGTTCAGGTCAGGCTGTGGAAATCCAGTTGACCGAGCTGGAGGTTTACGGCACAGCCGATCCGGAGAAGTATCCGTTGCAAAAGAAAGGTCTCTCGATGGAATACCTGCGTACCATCGCCCACCTGCGTCCGCGTACCAACACGTTCGGCGCAGTATTCCGCCTTCGCCACCACATGGCTATGGCTATTCACACCTATTTCCACCAACACGGTTATTTCTATTTTCACACCCCGCTGATCACGGCTTCGGACTGCGAAGGCGCAGGTCAGATGTTCCAAGTAACGACCAAGAACCTATATAATCTGAAGAAAGACGAGAACGGTCAGATCGACTACTCGGACGACTTCTTCGGCAAGCAGGCAGCGCTGACCGTCAGCGGACAACTAGAGGGCGAACTGGGTGCTATGGCACTCGGCAAGATTTACACCTTCGGTCCGACCTTCCGCGCAGAAAACAGCAATACGCCTCGCCACTTGGCTGAGTTCTGGATGATTGAGCCGGAAGTAGCATTCATTCAGAAGGACGAGTTGATGGATCTGGAGGAAGACTTCATCAAGTTCTGCGTTCGCTGGGCGCTGGACAACTGCATGGACGATTTGGAGTTCCTCAACCAATATGTAGACAAAGGACTGATCGAACGTCTGCGTTCGGTGATAGACACCGAGTTCATTCGTCTGCCGTACACCAAGGGTATCGAGATCCTGCAAGAGGCTATCAAGAACGGCAAGAAGTTCGAGTTCCCGTGCAACTGGGGCGACGATCTGAGCTCGGAGCACGAGCGCTACCTGGTAGAAGAGCACTTCGGCAAGCCGGTTATCATGACCGATTACCCGAAGGATATCAAGGCATTCTATATGAAACTGAACGAGGACGGCAAGACCGTACAAGGAACCGACGTTCTCTTCCCGCAAATCGGAGAGATCATCGGCGGTTCAGTTCGTGAAGAGAGTCTGGACAAACTGAACGAAGAGATCGAGCGCCGCAATATCCCGATGAAGGATATGTGGTGGTATTTGGATACACGCCGTTTCGGCGCTGCCCCGCACGCCGGCTTCGGTCTTGGCTTCGAGCGTTTGATGCTCTTCGTTACCGGCATGCAGAACATCCGCGACGTTATTCCGTTCCCGCGTACACCGAAGACTGCAGAGTTTTAAGTAATTTGTCAGCTGTCAGCCGTCAGAAAATAACCAAGCTCTGACGGCTGAAGGCTGAGTGCGATAGATTAACCATAAAAACACTAATAAGTATTCCTATGAGAAAAATCGTATCATTGATGTTTGTGCTGGCGATTAGCATCGCTGCTTTGGCACAGACATCTCTCAAGGGCACCGTTATCGACCAAGCTACACAGATACCTGTTGTAGGAGCGAAGGTAACTTTGGCTAACCAAAACATTTCCACTACTACCAATTCGGCAGGCGAGTACTCCCTGCTCTATTTGGATGTATTGGAGGAAGAGTTGATAATTGAAGCGGAAGGATATATGTCCACCATAGAATTGCTGCAACTCAAGCCAGACCAGGTCAACGAGATGGAAGCCATTGAATTGCAGCAGGATATCGTTACGCAAGCGCAAGACGAGATACTGCTTAACCTGACGGAAGAGGAAATGAGTGACGACGAAGGTCGTTCGCAGGCGCAGGCATCATCCTCGTCTGCCTCAACCGATGTGTTCAACTCGACCATCTCATTCGCTTGGTCCACAGCGCGTTACCGCAATCGCGGCTACGAGTCGAATGTAGAAAACTACTATATTGAGGGTTTGAACTTCAACTCGCAGGAGCGCGGCAATTTCAACTACTCGGCTATGGGTGGTTTGAACGACGCCAGCCGTTACAAGGAGGTGCTCAACCCAATAGAAGCGACCAACTTCACCTTCGGTGGTCTTGGTCAGTCGACCAACTACCTGATGGGAGCCACTCGCTATGCCCAGGGTTGGAAAGTTGGCGTTGCAGGAACCAACCGTAACTACAAGGCACGTGTGAACGCCACGTACGCTTCTGGCGTGATGTCCAACGGATGGGCAGTGATAGCTCAGTTGGCATACCGCTTCTCGCCGTATATAGACAACAAGGGCATCATAGGAGAAGGTATCAAGTACTACTCGCTGGGCTATTTCCTTTCGGCAGAGAAAGTGTGGGACAATGCACGCCTCAAACTGATCACCTTCGGTGCACCGACAGAGCGCGGACAGAACGCAGCCGTAACACAAGAGGTATATGACCTGACCGGCTCGATCTACTACAACCCGTATTGGGGTTACCAAAACGGCCAGGTGCGCAATTCGCGTATAGTCAAGTCGTATGACCCGACAGTTATTGCAGCCTATGAGTTCAAACTGGACGAAGATCAGAAATTCAAAGTGGCTGCGGGATACCACTATTCATGGTATTCTAACTCAGCACTCAATTTCTACAACGCGCCAGACCCACGTCCGGACTACTACCGCAACTTGCCATCAGCAATGTGGGATGGCCAGATTGCTAATCCGTACAACGAGACTTCAGGCGAACAGTTGTTCGATGACAACGGCAAGCACTATCCGTGGGGTCTGTTCATCGGCGAAGACATGAAGGGCAATTCGCTTGGTTCAGGCTTCGTAGGACATGACGGCAATCTGGTTGGTCCGTCTATCAATGCCGAACAGTACAACAATTTGGTTGACCTGTGGAAAGCGCGTGACAACAAGACCACGCAAATCGACTGGGACAACCTCTACGCGGCCAACTTCGCCAACAATCATAACGATCCGATGGCTTCGGCTCGTTACACTATTGAGCGCCGCCACAACGACATACAGGAGGCAAATGCCACATTCAACTACGTCAACACCAAGTTCGACCACCTCAAGATGACCTTAGGAGTGGAAGGCAAGTTCTCGCAAGGTATTCACTACAAGACGATTGACGATTTGCTGGGCGGTAACCAGTGGATAGATATCGATGCATTTGCCGACCGAGACATCAAGGAATTGGCCAGCAACAGCGGCTTCACACAAGCCGATATAGCCAATGTGCGCAAGAACGAGATTGCCGATGACTACAACAACGTCATCAATACCACCAAGCAACACTACGGCTACGATTATCACATCAATATGGGTAACCTGAAGGCATGGTTCCAGAACGAGTGGAGTTTCAACGAAGTGGACCTCTACTATGCTTTGGCGCTCAACTACAGCACAATGCAACGTACCACCGACATGCTCAACGGCCGCGCATGGTATCTAACCAAAGTGGCAGAGCAGACCGGCGCAGACGCATGGAAATACTACGGCAACACATCGTACCAATTGGTTAAGGACCGCGAAGCTAATGGTACACTCAAGGCGGGCACACGATATATAGGTGACGCACACCACTTCCTTGACCCGGCATTCAAACTGGGTGTGATCTACAAAGTAAATGGTCGCAATAGACTGAAGCTGAACGCCATCGCAGAAACTCAAGCACCATTCGCACGCGATGCATATATTTCGCAGCGCGTACACGATCGCGTGATTGAGACAATCTACACCCACGACAAGGCCAAATCGCTCAAGGAGTTCTATGCTGCCAGCGAGAAGACTGTTTCCGCCGACTTGACCTACGAATTCAACTACCCGATCGTTCGCGGTCGTGTCACCGGATTCATCACCCAGAGTTGGGATGGTTCGGAACTGAACGGTTACTACGATGACGAAGCACGCACTTTCGTCAATCAAGCAATGACCGGTATCGACAAACGCTATTTAGGCGTAGAGGCTGCTGCTGCCGTTAAAATGGGAACCTACTTCACCTTGACAGGCGCTTTGAGTTTCGGAAACTACTACTATACCAGCGATGCCAACTCAATCACTTCGGCTGAGAACGGTATGCCTATGACACAAGACCAGGTGACCAAAGAACTGGTTTTCGAGGTACAGGACAAGGTGCTGCTCAAGGGACTGAAACTGTCAACCGGTCCGCAAGTAAACGCCAGCCTCAAACTCTCATTCTTCCACCCGAAGATGTGGTTTGCCGATGTGACGGTTAGCTACCACGATTGGAACTTCCTGTCGGTGGCTCCAAGCCGCAGAATGCAGGGCCTCTATACTGGTGTTCGTACCGACGGAACAGCCGTTAACGGATGGTTTGGCGACCAATATTCAAATGCCATACAGACTATTGACAATCAGGCTGTACGCGTAAGTGTTGATGAGAAAGGCAATGCTACATATGAAAATGCCGTTCTCGATGGAAACGGCGTACCTATTCTCAAGTACCCGTTCAGCATCATGACGATGCAAGAGAACATCGCAGCCACTAATCCGCTCAACCGTTTCTTGATTGACGCATCGGTCGGAAAACTGCTATACTTGCCTAATCGTCAATCACTCTCTATCAACCTGAGCGTGACTAACCTGACCAACAACACGCACTTCAAGACCGGCGGTTATCAACAAGCCCGCCTGCCGCGTAGCGTTCGCCAAGGAGAGAAGGACTACCAGAACTCGGTTATTACAGCCAATGCATGGAAGTACCCATCTAAGTACTACTACGCTTGGGGCATTAACTTCTTCTTAAGTGTAACCTATAAATTCTAAGCTATATGAAGACGAGCAAATATATTTTGTACTTTGTACTTTGTCCAATTGCATTGATCTGGGCTTCGTGCGAGCCAAAAGCGTTGAACGAAGAGGATGTCTTTGTTTCGGAAGAATCGCTTGCGCAGATATTGGAGAAAGAGAATCCTGAGGGATATGACATCTATAATCTGAATGACTTCCTCGATACTTTCATGACCGAGGAAGGTACATATCATAACGATACCACCCCGTATCGCGAGCGTTCGTACGATGCAGCACACGGTATCTATCTCTACTCAGTGGATACCATCCGCACAAGCGGTCGCGGCATATATATCCGCGGACGTATCACAACGGACGACTATGCCGGCAACTTCTACAAATCGATGGTCATTCAGCAGATTGTAGGCGGCGAGCAACAGAACTTGCGTATCTCGGTTGACCTCGGTTCCAGCCACGGTATGTATCAGATGGGGCAAGAGATACTCATCCGTTGCAACGGTCTGGCTGTCGGTCGTTATGCCAACCAACCGCAGTTGTGCGTTCCGTCCTATAACAACAACATCTATGCGATGAACGCCTCGCAGAAGGTAGGTTGGTGTCCGGGACGTATTCCGAGTTCCGTCTTCCGCCGCAACACACGCATGATAGGCACACCGGATGTCAGCCAACTGCAATATGACGAACTGACGTTGGTTGATTTGTACAAGCAAATTGAACTCAAACCTTCTGCTAACGCAGCCGGCATGGACAAGGTGCGCAAGGCGGACGGGCGTCTTGTCATCATCAAGGATGTACACTTCACAGGCAAAACGGATGACAACGGCACCATCAAGGATTGCATCTACGCACACCCGGATTCGTCAGGCTTGGCTAACGTCTTCGCTCCGTCCACACAGAACATCGGTTATCCGCAAAGCCGTATCCTGCAGGACCAAGGAAGCAATACTATCTGCTGCTCCAACTCAGAGTATTGCAAGTTCGCCACCTATTATCTGCCAGGCGCAGACTCAACAGGTGTAACCGGCTGTCAATATTACGAAGGTCAGGTGCGAGGTATCCTTGGTTGGTATCTGGACAAAGCCGCCACGCTCAAGGATAACAAACTGGATGGAATGGAATGGTCGGTTACTCCGCGTGGCATTCCAGGTATCGGCATCAACGATATTTTGATGTACTATCAGGGAGATACCGATTATCCTTGGATTCCTGAGGAGTTCAACCCAAAAACGTATCACAAATAATTAGACATGAACTGGCTTGATGTTTTGCTACTTCTGCCTTTGTTGGTTGGCCTCGTTCGAGGTCTCATGCGCGGCTTAGTCTCCGAGGCTATTGCCCTTGTGGTTCTCGTTTTCGGAATACTCGGTTCGCGCATATGGGAACCCGATGTGTCTGCATGGCTTTGGCGACAGTTCGAATGGCCGGAAACAGTATGTAACGTAGTGGCATATGTGCTGGTATTCCTGGCAATTGCTATCGTGCTATCCATCATAGCGCACTATCTGACAAAACTCATGCACGCCATCCATCTTGGCTGGGCCAACCGCTTCTTCGGAGGCATCTTCGGCCTAATTAAGTACGGCGTGCTGGTTTTGGTGGTAGTCTTCGCTATGGATACTACTAATCGGTCATTCCACTATCTGGACGATTCGCCCGTAATACGCACATCGGTCGTCTATCCTAAGATGGTCAAGATTGTCCGCCGCGTTCCCATCTGGGCAGCAAATATTCAATACGATTAACAATATTACCTCCTCCCTTGAGGGGAGGTTGGGAGGGGTTTAAATGACATACTATTTCTCTCTCGGCGCAAACCTCGGCAATCGAGAACAGACCATACAACGAGCACTTGCTATGATGGAGCAGCAGATCGGACATATCGAACGCTGCTCCTCTTATTATTATTCTGCACCGTGGGGGTTTGAGTCAGAAAACGATTTCTGCAACCTCTGCTGCTGCCTTGCGACGGACATGCAGCCGATGGAAGTTCTCCTTGCAACCCAAGCCATCGAACGCGTTCTCGGCCGTACTAAGAAATCAACTATCAACAATCAACAATCAGCTATATACACCGACCGATGTATTGACATCGACATCATCCGAGCCTTTGACAGTAGCGATAAAGAAATACATATTACACATTCGATTTTACACATTCCACACCCTCTTTGGCAGCAACGCGATTTCGTTCGTATTCCGCTGGCGGAGATATTGCCCGAATAATTCGATATGATCACAAGCGACAAATACATTAATGCTGTCACTTATACCAAAGCTATCGGTATCATGCTCATGGTATTTGCGCACGCAATTGACAACCCGCCTGCCGACAACGGATACTTGATTCTATGGAAGATCATCTACACCTTCCACATGCCGCTTTTCTTTATCATGAGCGGTTATTGCTTCAAGGAGACGTATCTGGACAACTCTCTTCTGTTTCTATGGCGCAAAATCAAAGGTATCTATATCCCGTTCATCGCATACACATTGGTTTTCATTGCTTTACACAATCTGTTATGCACGCTGCATATCTACGAATCAACCGATTTTCTCCAACCGAAAGACATGCTGTTGCGAGCCGTCAGAGCCGTTACCATCATGGAACGAAAGGGAGCTATGCTCGGCACATTTTGGTTCTTGCGCGAACTGCTCTTCGGCAATATATTCTTCTTTTTTACTCTCAAACTGTGCCATCGGAACAAATGGATTACCACAGCCTTTCTTCTGGTTTTAACAGAATTGTTCGCTGTCACGAAATTTTGCGTACCCGGATTCAGAATAACTTATCTGTCTTTCTTTGCTGCCACTTTTATCGCTATCGGCCATATCATCCGCACGACTGATTTCCGGTTGAATACGTGGTGGAAAATCGGCTTCGGCCTTACGCTCGTTGCTACCGAAGTGATGTTGGCAGACCAATTCCGCATGGATGAACAAACACCCGTTTCTATCTTGTTCTATATCCTTCCTGCCGTGGCGGGAACGATGTTGGTTTATGAGTTTTCCACATGGCTGAACCGTATGAAACAATCACCCATCCTTACTTTTGTCGGCCGACACACGCTGTCTGTCATGGCCTTGCATTTCTTGTCATTCAAACTGGTTTCGCTGCTGATTATCTGTTGTTACGGCCTTCCTATTGAGTCTTTGACCGAGTTCCCCATCCTCCGCGACTACGCTTTCCATGGTTGGTGGCTACTCTACACTTTTGTCGGCCTAACAATCCCCTTGCTACTCACATTTTTTCGAACGCTGTGTTCGAAAAATCAACGTTAGTTGTTCGTTAGTGATTCTTAGTGATTCTTAGTCATTACCGAGAGTATCAGCCAACCGCAAGGGGAGTATCAGCCGATCGGATACTATTTTTGCGCAAACCATTTGCATATATCAAAAAATAGTTGTATCTTTGCGGTCGAAATCAAACAATATACCATGATATGAGTTGGATTATGATTCTTCAGCTCCTGATTGTCTTAGGAGCATTGTGGGTTGGTTCGCGCTATGGCAGTTTGGCGTTGGGAGCCATCTCGGGTATCGGTTTGGCCATCTTGGTCTTTGGATTCGGCATGAAGCCGGGCACTCCGCCGACAGACGTTATCTACATCATCATCGCAGCCGTCACGTGCGCCGGCATCATGCAGGCTTCGGGCGGAATGGACTGGCTCATCCAGTTGGCGGAGAAGTTGTTGCGCAAGCATCCCGGGAGCATCACGTTCCTCGCTCCGTTGACCACTTTCTTCCTTACCGTACTGGTGGGCACTGGCCACGTTGTTTACACACTGATGCCTATTATCTGCGACATCTCGCTTAAGAAGGGTATCCGTCCAGAGCGCCCGTGCGCAGTGGCGTCCGTTGCCTCGCAGGTGGGTATCACCTGTTCGCCTATTGCGGCAGCCGTAGTGGCTTTTGTGAGCATATCCAACGCCAACGGCTTTGATGTAACTATTCCCCAGGTGCTGATGATCACTATCCCTGCCTGTCTGTGCGGACTGATAGCTGCAGCTGCCGCTTCCTACAAACGCGGTCTGGACTTGGACAAAGACCCTGTTTTCCAAGCCAAGCTCCAAGACCCAGAGCAACGCGCATACATATACGGCAATACTGCTACTACCCTGGATAAAGAAATCTCCAAAGAGGCCAAAGCCTCTGTGTTCATCTTCCTTGGCGCACTGGCAATAGTTGTGATGTTCGCTATTTTCTTGCCGCGAATGACATATCTGCAGGGTTTGAAGATGAATCAGGTCATTCAGATCATCATGATCTCTGCCGCTGCCCTGATGATCATCTTCTGCGGGGCTAGCCCCAAGAAGGCCGTTGCCGGTCCGGTATGGCAAAGTGGTATGGTGGCGGTGGTAGCAATCTACGGAATCGCATGGATGGCGGACACCTATTTCGGCCATTACATGCCGCAAATACAGGAAATGTTGAAGGGTATAGTGGCAGACTATCCATGGGCGATAGCACTGGTTTTCTTTGCTGTCTCGGTTCTGATCAATTCGCAGGGCGCAGTGGTGGTAGCTATGTTGCCGTTGGCTTACAGTCTGGGTATTTCGGGCGTAGTGCTGCTCGGCGTACTGCCGTCTGTTTACGGCTATTTCTTCATCCCCAATTATCCGTCGGATATTGCAACAGTCAATTTCGACCGCTCGGGCACAACCGTCATCGGCAAGTATCTGTTGAACCACTCGTTCATGATGCCGGGTCTGATCTGTGTGATCGTCTCCACCGTCGTAGCATATCTACTGACACTATTGTTCTTCTAACAAACATACCGTGCTCAGCACACCTTCTGAACGAAAAAGCGCAGCCAAATGCGCTTTTTCTTGCGTATATCAAAAAAATATAGTACCTTTGCACGCTCATTCGGATTTTGTCCGGAGCAACCGTCCCAAGCAAGAATAAAAACTATATATGGAAAGAAGAGTCAGAGTACGTTTTGCGCCAAGTCCGACCGGCGCGCTGCATATCGGCGGTGTGCGCACTGCCTTGTATAACTATCTGTTTGCCCGCCAGCACGGCGGCGATATGTTGCTTCGTATCGAAGATACGGACAGCACCCGTTTCGTGCCCGGTGCAGAGGAATATATCCTTGAGGCACTCGATTGGCTGGGTATCGGCATAGACGAAGGTCTGCGCCAGAAGAAAGGCACCAAGGAGATTGAGGCTGTGGGCAATCACGGCCCGTATCGTCAGAGCGAGCGCCGCGAGATCTACCATCAGTATGTCAAGCAGCTGCTCGACAGCGGTCATGCCTATATCGCATTCGATACGCCGGAGGAACTGGAGGCTAAGCGCAACGAGATTGCCAATTTCCAATACGACGCCCGTACCCGCGAACAAATGTGCAACTCGCTCACGCTGAGCAAGGAGGAAGTGGATGCACGCCTGGCTCGCGGCGACAAGTACGTTGTTCGATTCAAGGTTGAGCCAAACGAGGATGTGCATGTGCACGACCTGATTCGCGGCGAGGTGGTGATCAATAGCAATATATTGGATGACAAGGTGCTCTATAAGTCTGCGGACGATCTGCCTACCTACCACTTGGCCAATATCGTGGACGACCATTTGATGGAAGTGAGCCACGTTATCCGTGGCGAAGAGTGGTTGCCGAGTGCGCCGCTCCACGTACTGCTCTACCGCGCTTTCGGATGGGCAGACACCATGCCGGAGTTTGCTCACCTGCCATTGTTGCTCAAGCCGGACGGAAACGGCAAACTGAGCAAGCGCGACGGTGACCGACTCGGATTCCCGGTCTTCCCGCTCGAGTTCCACAACCAGAAGGACGGCACTGTTTCCAGCGGATACCGCGAGAGCGGATACTTCCCGGAGGCTGTCATCAATTTCCTCGCTCTGCTCGGATGGCACAACACCGGCGACCAGGAGATGTTCACCATGGACGAACTGATTCAGCAGTTCTCGCTCGACCGCGTCAGCAAATCCGGTGCCAAGTTTGACTTCGAGAAAGGCAAATGGTTTAACCACCAATACCTGCAGCTACATAGCGATGACGAATTGGCAGAACTGTTCATGCCGGTTTTGGAAGAACACCTTCGAAATCTCAACGCATCGACAGCTCGAGATATTAATAAAACGGTGGTTGCCAAGGTTATCGGCCTGACCAAAGACCGTGTGAACTTCGTTCCGGAGTTGTGGGAGCAAGTCAACTTCTTCTTTGTCGCTCCTACCGAGTATGACGAGAAATCGCTCAAGAAGCGTTGGAAAGAAGATTCGCCTAAGCACATGACCGAACTGCTCGAACTGCTCGAAGGCGTCAACGACTGGAATGCAGAGACACTGGATGCCACCGTTATGCCGTGGATTGAGCAGAAAGAGTACGGCGTTGGTATCGTCATGAATGCCTTCCGTATCTGTCTCGTAGGCGCTGCGCGCGGCCCGCATATCTGGGCTATCACCGACGTCCTCGGCAAGGAAGAGACCTTGGCGCGTGTGCGTGCGGCACTGAAAACCATCAAATAATCCCTTCTTTTAGCAATAGTTATAAGATCCAAGAAACATATACATTCGCCGTTATACATGGCGTATATTCTCAAAAAAAGCAGGCAAAAGTCTGCTTTTTTGCATGAATATAGAGATTATAGGAAGAAGACGATAACGCCGAGGATGATGATAGAGATGGCAATGATCTTTCGGCGAGTGAGACGCTCGCCGAAACAGAAGAAAGCCAACAACGGAACAAACAGATAGGCCGTGCTCTCCAAGATACTCAGTTCCTTGAGACACACTCCCCTGTGCATGCACCATATATTTATTACCATGGTGGCAAACATGATGGCATAGCCGCATATGACCCAACCGTTGACATACTGACGCCACCAGGGTTGGTAGCCGCGACGCGCACCCTGCTTGAGCAACATTTGGGCACCTGCGGCAGCCAAGACGGCTAATAATATGACGAAGTAATAAAGCACGAAAGAGTGAAAGAATTAAAGAATTAAAGAGTGAAAGAGTTAGTCATCTGATCGGGCGAGGAGGACGATGCCGGCAATGATGACGGCTGAGCCGATGATGTTAGCCGTAGTGATCTGTTCGCCGAAGAGCAAAGCAGCCACCAACATAGTAAAAATAAGGCTCGTTCCCTTGAACATATAGGCGATGCTGAGTTGGATATGGCGAAGTACTTGTTGCCACAGCACAGCATAAACGCCCATCACGGCAATAGCCGCGCCGAAGAAAAGGATGTACATCCACGAGAACGTCGGCTGCTGCGATGCCAGCTTGGTACACACACCCACGCAGGCATAAACCATGTTAATGCCCACC
>JAEEHO010000039.1 GCA_016280845.1 Paludibacteraceae bacterium
CAGCTTCTCTGCCGATGGTTTGTTTTCTGCCATAATATGTGTTAGTGTTTTTATTGTTGACGTAATATTTTTTGCGGGTGCAAAGGTACTAAAAAAAAATAACATGTGCAAGAACGCATGTTACTTTTGGCTATTTTTTCACTTTACTCGGCTTGCAGCGCGGGGAGGAACGTGTTGCGGATATAGAGATAGTCGGGATATTCGCGCAAAATGTCTTGACTCCACGAAATGGCGGCTGATGTGTTTCCCGTTTTGGCATAACATTGTGCGATGTACATCATCACATTGGGACGGATCCAGCAATCATGCCATTTTTGGTCGCGGCTGAGCAGTTCGGCCTTCTCGAAATACTTCAACGCCTCTTGCTTGCTGCCGAACGGTTTGGGCGCATAGAAAAGGCTTGTTCCGTAATAGGCGAGCACCAAAGGATCGTTGGTCGCTTTTTGTGCTGCATCCTTCGCCATATTCATCGCTTTGAGAGGATGCATGGACTCGTGCAAACGCAGTTCGTAAACGTAGGCTGCAGAGAGATACATCTCGTAGTGGCCGGCGGGTAGTAGTTGGCGAAGCGATTCTACATGTTGCTTATACCGCTTGACGTAGGGAAGAGCATGTGCTTTGTCGCGATCGACCATATAACCGCAAAAACCGTATTCGTAGAATAGAAAATCTGTGGTGAGTGGCGAGAGATGAGTAGGGTCGTCAACGTACTCTCTCCAGACGGACATATCTTCGCTGAGGTAGGCGGCAAGCATGATACTATCAGAGTGTTTGTTTTGTGCAAACAGAGTGATGACAGTCGACAGCGTCAGCAACAATATGGTAAAACGTCTTTTCATTCCGGCGGCAAAGGAACATTTTTTTTGTAAGATCTTCTGCCTCCACCGAAATTGGTGGAGGTTAGAAGACCTGTTATTAGCCGATTACAGCAGTTTCTTAACTTGCTCGTAGACATTCTGTGCAGTGAAACCCAGTTTCTCGTCCAGCACCTTGTACGGAGCAGAGAATCCGAAACTCTCGAGACCCCAAACAGCACCATTATCACCAACCAGTCCTTCGAGCGTGCAAGGCAGACCGGCTGTCATACCGAAACGCTTGAGACCTTTAGGCAGTACTTCATCCTGATATTCTTTCGGTTGCTCGCGGAAGAGTCCTTCCGACGGAACACTGACAATCTGCAGACGGATACCTTCTTTGCGCAGCAGTTCAGCTCCGCTCATCAGGGTGGACACTTCGCTACCGGAAGCCAACAGAACGATTTGCGGGTTCTCGTCTTTGCTGACGATATATGCACCTTTGCGGAAACCGTCGAGGTTCACGTTCGGAATAGAAGCGACGTCTTGACGGCTGAGAATGAGGGCTGAAGGAGTTGCTGTGTTCTCGATAGCCAAACGCCATGCGAGAGTCGTTTCTTCGGCATCAGCAGGACGCAGAACCAGCATAGACGGTGCACCGTGGTGATTGTGCAGCTTCTCCATTAGACGAATCTGAGCCTCTTGCTCAACCGGTTCATGAGTAGGACCGTCTTCACCCACACGGAAGGCATCGTGGCTCCATATGAACTTGACAGGCAGTTCCATGAGCGCAGCCATGCGGACAGCCGGTTTCATATAATCGCTGAAGACAAAGAACGTACCGCAAGCAGGGATGATACCTCCGTGCAGTGCCATACCGATCATGACACAAGCCATGGTGAGCTCGGATACACCGGCCTGGAGGAATTGACCTGTGAAATCACCCTTCTGCAGCGCATGGGTTTTCTTGAGGAAACCGTCGGTCTTGTCCGAGTTGCTCAGGTCAGCCGAGCTGACAATCATATTGCCAACGTTCTCAGCTAGGAACGAGAGCACAATAGCGCTTGCATTACGCGTAGCAGCACCGGCTTTCTGCTCAATCAGGCTCCAGTCGAGACAAGGCGTTTCGCCCGACATGAAGGTCTCATATTCGTTGGCAGCCAGCGGATTAGCTTGCTTCCACTCGTAATATGCTTCGTAACGCTTATTTGCTAACTCGCGCAGTTCGGCAGCGCGGTCGTCATATAGTTTCTGAACCTCAGGGAAGATGACAAACGGGTTGGTCGGATCGCCGCCCAAATTCTCGATGGTTTTCTCGAACGAGGCACCGGACTTGCTGAGCGGAGCACCGTGAGTCGAGCATTTGTTCTCCCAGTTTTGTCCTTCTGCAGTCACGCAGCCTTTACCCATTGTGGTGTGACCGATGATGAGTGACGGGCGCTCTTTCTCTGCTTTAGCCTTGATGATAGCTTCGCGAATAGCTTCCGGATCGTTGCCCGGGATCTCTTGTACGAACCAGTTCCACGCTTTGTATTTGGCTGCAACATCCTCTGTGTCAACCTCTTCGCAACCGGTCGAAAGTTGGATGGTGTTGCTGTCATAGAACATGATGAGATTGTCCAAACCGAGGTGTCCGGCCATACGTCCTGCGCCCTGCGAGATCTCCTCCTGGATGCCACCATCGGAGATGAAAGCATAGATAGTCGGGTTGTGAATCTCACCGTAACGTGCGTTGAACCACTTGGCGGCGATAGCTGCACCGACAGCAAAAGTATGACCTTGGCCGAGCGGGCCGCTGGTGTTCTCGATCATTCGCTCAACCTCACGCTCCGGGTGACCCGGCGTGACCGAACCCCACTGACGCAGGTTCTTCAGATCGTCCAGTGTGAACTTGCCGGCCAGGCACAACTGTGCATAGAGCATAGGAGCCATATGACCCGGATCGAGATAGAAGCGGTCACGCGCCTCCCATCCGGCATTGTCCGGATCGTACTCGAGAAACTCAGAGAAGAGAACGTTGATAAAATCTGCTCCGCCCATGGCACCACCCGGGTGACCGCTTTTTGCTTTCTCTACTGCCGCTGCGGCCAGGATACGGATGTTGTCTGCCGCGCGATTCATAAGCTGTGTCTTGTTCATAGCAAGCGTTGTTTTTTTATTGTTGATTGTTTATATTATTATCGTTCTTTTGATATTCAAATTAAAAATGATAGCCGATGTGGTAACTGAATCCAAATGCGATGTTGTCGCGTTTGCCGTAGCCGGGAATATAGATCGGGTTGGGAAAATGCAACGGTTCTGTGTGTCCTATTCTCGGTTGGTCGGTCCATTGATATTCCGGAACAGGATCTGTGAGATGGCTGCTTTTGTCCGTAAAGATGAACCTAAATCGAGCCATCCAACCCATATACAAGCCCGCAACGATATTTACCTGGCAGCCTGCAACAATCTCTCCCCAGCAATCGGCATGTTTTCCTTTGGTTTTTCTCATGCTTAGTTCTTTGCCCATCTCAATTATCGAAATATCGAAGAGGTTCGGGTCACACAATTGAGAAACGTTTACTTCCTCCCTTACCATAATCTGCGTATAGTCTTGAACACTTGTTCCAAAACGCAGTCCCACCAGCAATGCGTGCAGCGATTCGGGATGTTTCTTCAGCGGATTGATGTCAAATCCCACACGAAAGAAACCGCCTTGGCCGTTATATGCGATACGATCAATGCTGTTAGCCTGTTCCATAGAACCGGCTGCATAACCGAGTTCGAGAGTAGGGTAGAACCGGTTCTTCAACCGCCAGTTCATTGATATCTCGTAGTTTTGTATCTTTGCTTTACTGGTAGCCAGTGCCAGAATCGTTGCACCTACATCCAGCTTGATGGTCATGCCTTGGTAGAGAGGTTCTTGAGGTATGGTCGGCGTCTTTGCCTCGGCCGATGGCTTGGCAACAATCGTATCTGCTGCTGTTGCCACACTATCTGTCTGTGCGTAGATAGCAACGGGATAGAGAACAATAGACAACAAACAAAATGCTATCGGTCGAATCAATTCTTTTTTCATTACATGATGCTTTTCGCTTCTTCTTTCAGTTCTGCCATTGCTTTGTCTGTTGGCGTCAAGCCATTGGATGCATAGGCCTCTAGCAGTATTTTTGCGTACGTCATAGCGTCGGCATTTTTAGGCAATTGTGCCGATATTCCTACTAAGAAAGAAGCCATCTGGTCACGTGCGTTAATCAGCAATGTCCATACTTCTTCACTCACATAGATTTGCTGACTCATATTGTGTTCGTATTCCTGACGGATGGTCTGGAGTAATTGCTGCTGCAGTTGCGGAACTGTCATGTGCGCTAAATCCAACCCCATGAGCATGTGCTCTGGTTTGGTGCGTTCTAACAACAGAGCCAGGCGCTCGTACGCGCGCAAGCGAATCGGCGAGATGGTTTTCTGTGACTCACGCTTCAGTTCCCATTGACGTTTCTTCTCCTCGTTGCTATACATCGAGTGTTGAATGAGCCAAAAGCCGAAAATAACCACGGCTACTACGGCTATCATGAGGATTATTGCTTCTGTTGTCATAATCTTTAGGGTGCTTCTGTAAATTAGTTTTGTTTTGATTTTTGAGTTTTTTCTTGTATAGATGTTTGGCTTGATTGATGGAACAATCGTGTGATTGTGTCTGATACCCTATTGGGTTTACGAGTGCAAAGGTACTGCTTTTTTTTTATATATGCAAGATAATTGTTAAAAATATCAATTTTGTTCGTTCAATACAAAAAGTGACACGCTCCTATGCGTGTCACTTTTGATAGTTGCGAAAAGATGCTTTATTGAATTCGTTGTCCTTGGATGGTATATTGTATATTATTACGCTCGATAATTAGTTGACCATCCTTTAGTACCTTCTGTACATTGCTTGAAGTAACAATGGTATTCTCAATGTCGTCCTTTTTGTCAGGATGTATATTAATTACAATTCTTTGATTAAGATTTGAGTAATTATCTTCTTTGGGTTGTAATTTGCGAAGAAGGAACCATCCGTCATATGCTCCGTTCCATCCCCAATTAACGTGGAAACGGGTTCGCTTATTGCCAGACTCTAATGTCTCAATCTTATAACCGTCTAACACAAATGCATGTCCGCCATTTGTGCTTGTTCCCCCATAAATAACAGGTCTGCCATTGTCGAATTCTTCTTGTAAAGATTCAGTCCAATCTTCCCAATTTGGATTGTCTGATTCGAAATATCTAATGTCGGGCGAGAATTTAAATATATCTCTTAATGCGAGATATGCACGTGATATGTATGAACCACTGCCTGTATAATTATAATCCATATTTACTGAAGCTCCACAAGCCAACATAAGAGTTGATATTGCTGTTGCTTCTGTAGAATTGTAGTTTGGATTTCCTAGTTTGGAAAAAGTGTATGTGTCCAAGATGTTGTTCCAATCAAAAGGATGTTCTTCAAACTTGTAAGTTTTAGCTCCATTAGATGATGTGTATATGGCTTCTCCCTTCCCAGATTGTGGATATTGCCAATATTTCATTACTTGCGCCATTGCAGTAGCGACACATCCTGTTACCGCTTTACCGCCGTTAATCACTGGGCATTGATCATTGTATGGTGTTCCTTGGTCGAACATAATTTTGCCCAACAGAGGTCCGATTGAATCATTTTCGGAGTTGCTGCTAAAGTTGATAAAGGCATTATCGTCAGTTGTCTCAACTCCAGAGAAAAATTGAAAAAATGAAAGAACTTCTTCTGGAATGGAAGTTATTTCTACATCACGATCAAATTCGCCGAGAACAATAGGATTTGCGCCTGTGCTTGTTACTATACGTTTCCGGATTTGTACTTCTTGACCGGTTACTTGATTTGCCATTGCGCTCACTGCAAAAAGTGAAAATGTCAATGTTAATAATGTCGTTTTTCTCATATGTGTAGTTTTTAAAATTTGTTATCAATAGTATATGAACTTTGTCCAAAGATTTTCCCGCTTGAGTTTACTAGTAGTAATCTTAATTATATATAGTTCACCATGTTGCATCTTTTCAATAGGAATCTCTGAATATGGTGTACCTATTGATATCTGTTTTTTGAATAGAAATGCACCATTTGCTCTAAAGACTAGCATTGTACCTTCTTCTTGAAAAGGTTCTTCTATCCAAAGTACATATCTCCCGTCTTCTAATAACATTGGGAATATGCTATTCTTGTTTTTCTCCGTTAATGTAGAAGTATATAGTTCTGTAGAAGAAGAAACATGTTCGTAGCAACTCTTGTATTCTGCTGCTGCTAACGTAATCTTGTACTTTTGTCCGGATATTAAGTTGTCAAACAATATTGAATTGATAGGTGCAATTACCTTGTGCTTTGCTATCTCTGTGTAAGTGGTGTCTGTTTTGTTAACGTCTTGTCGGTATATAGTTGCGTAGTAATACTCGGCATCATTCACTTCATTCCATTTTACTTCAATGTATGATGATGTTTTAGTACTCAATAATAAAGAGTCTGGTTGTGTGATATATACAGGTCGTGGTGCTTTCCCAATGAATGAGTGAGTTGCATATACTGAACTATCGGCTGTAATAACTATCAGTTGTCCTCCTAAAGGATCGCAAGACTGCCGCGTAGGTTTGAAACGAATATGTAGTTTTTTATTGTAATTGCCATCTTTTTTTATTGTATCAATAATTTGCTCTTCTGTCTTACCCCAATTGATTCCGTCTGTTGAAACGCAGAATCGTCCTATTGTGTTTATATGTATCTCTCCTGCCGGAAGATTCTTCCCATTGATGTCGATTGTCTGCTCAAAATACTCCTCTATAAATGTATTAAATGTAGTAATGAAGGTATCTAATTCTTGTGGTTTAATTAATAGAGACTTGTTTGATATGTCCCCAATGAAAAAAGAGATGTCCCCATTTGAGCGTTGCAAGATATTTGATACTTTATATTTGTCTATAGTTGTACTATTATTGAATGTCGGTAGCCAGGTTGTTTTGTTTGCAGAGCCGGGGAAAATGTCTGCTGTTGTACTTTTTGTGGGTTCCTCTATCGCTGCGCTTACTATGGCATAACCTAAAGGAAGTTGATTGTTGAATGAGTTGTGATTCCAACCATTTTGATCGAATGTTATGTGAGAAATAAGCAAACCCGTTCCTATCAATGCTTCCTTTCCTGCATCCCATCCCAGCGCTTGTCTATTTTCCAGTAGAAAATATTCAGATGGAGTTGGGAAATTTGCGTCCAAATTATGGGTGTTATTAGATATGAGGTACGCTTCATTGCTTGTTTCTAGTGGACGTATGGTTTTTAGCCCAGATGTGGTAATTTGTTTCGGAGTCAGCCATCCCATCATAAAACGTTCAAAAGCAGTGTATGTTGGTGGTGTTGATCCATTGTTATTATAACTTCCGGAGCACATGATATCCCAATATCCAATGGTATAGTTGTTAGATTTATTTGTATCGTACAAATCAGGAAGCCCTAAAGCATGTCCAAATTCATGACAATAGGTGCCAATACCAGCTTGTGTATTGCCTCTATTGCTTCTGTATTCAGATATGATGAGATAGCCACTGATATATTTGTTGCCGTATTTTTTTCCATTGTTAATTGTATTATAGTGTGGCCAAATTGTTTGTTCTACTCCTCCTTCTGCTTCATTGTATCCTGCTACAACAATAGACACGTTATCTATGTATCCATCGTTATTGTTGTCGTACTTGCTAAAATCTACGCCATTTTGTGTAGCTTGTTCTACCGCTTCTTCAACTAATTCTTTCGCGCGAATATTGTGGTTAGTTGTTACTCCGTTACTATTTGCGCGGTTAGCTCCATAATACTTCATGTCTTGGCTTAGTGTGTAAACACCAAATACATCATATTGTAAATCCAATGCACTATCTGAGGAAGCTATAAAATAATCATGAACCGAACCTGTTGCATGAGGATTGCTGCCGCCTTTACCATTGAATAAATCGTCAAATTGTGTAATTGGATCTTCAATGGAGAAACTATAGTCAGTAAAATCGACCAATAATACTGGCACATGCACTTTTCCTCGTGATGGCATATATGATTGTAGTAGCAGTCGTTGTGGCGCGTGAATAGTTGTTCTGTTATGATTGATCTGCGGATTTTCTTCGAGAAAAAGTCTTGAATTTAATAGTCTCTGGTTGTGTTTGTTTACTCGATATGAACTATATTCATCTCCATAAAGAAAAATGGTATCAACTTCACCATTGTCTAGGATGTGTATAATAGGTTCACGGCTTGCAGGTATTCCCCAAGCCGCAATGTTGCATATGCACGCAACTATTAAATTCATTATATATCTATTCATCCTCGCGCGTAACTTACCAAATCAGGCTGCTCTATAGGGCAGCCTGAATGGTAAGTGAGATGTTATTTCTTATTCTTTACATCTTTGCGATCAAGTTGCTCGCGAATATGTGCTCTAATTTCCGGAGAAATTTCACGAACAGGAATTGCTTTGTATTTGGATTTTTGTGCAACTTTTTTAGGTGCAGCAGCTTTAACTCCTCTAACAAAACTATATTCTTTTCCAAAGTAAATTTTGTTTTCAAGTAAATCAATAGATTCGTCATTATCTTTAAAGTGTACACCATAAATGTACACTTCATGTGAAATGGAATCTTGATCCTTATAAAGTTCTTTGCCGTTAAAATTGTGTGCTGTTACACCTAGCATTATTTTTGAAGCAGTGTATGTGTCCTCTAATTTCATTGCTCCTTCACCAATCACCATATCAGGGATGAATGGTGAATAGTAGCCATCAGAACCATAACCTTCTTCTGTGGAAGAATGATACTCGTAGATTTTCAATGTTGCACCGCTTATGTATCTTGCTGCATCAATGAGGTCTGGTTGTGCTTGAGATCTTTCGCCTTTTACAAATACGTCTTGTACGTATGTGTTGATAGCTTTGATGTAGTTGGCTTCGTCAATAGAGTATGGGCGACCTACGTTATCTGAACTATCGGGGTATTGAGTGTAGTCGTTACTAATTACCCAATTTCCCAATGTAAAGATTGTACCGACACCGTTATTCGCCCACTTTGGAGCCCAATAGAACGGTGCTTCAAATTCAAGAATTGCACCCTTGTCTGCACCAGCAAATTCGAATTCATCACTAAGGTAAAAGCCCTCAGAGAAGACAAGAACATCGCAAAGTACTTTTTTGGCAACAAAGAACTGATCTCCCCAACTCTCAGAACGAAGAGTATCCAATTTGTTACTATACAAAGTGTCATAGTCATATACGAAAGCACCGGTAAAATTCAAAGTCTCAAGATAGTCTTTTACTGTCACTTCGCACACTCCCTTAAAATCACCCGATTTTGTGGTCGCAGTTGCTGTTATGTTAGCCTTACCACTTGCAATGGCCTTGATAGTTCCGTTATCAGAAACTGTTGCTACGCTCTCGTCTGACGAAGTCCATTTTACTTCAATCTTTCCATCTAATTCTGCAGGCTCTATGATGACCGCCAAACGTACACTCTCGTTTGGTGAAAGTGTGATTGCTGTCGGTTTCAACGTGATGCTTTGCAACTCTGGATCTTTGTGGCATCCTGTGAATGCAAACAATAAAACTAATGCTCCCAGCATTGTTTTAAGATTCATAATCTTCTTCATAATTAAACAATTTATGTTATTTGTTATATTATTTTTCTTACTTCATAAACGGATTGTAGTTTGTCTCTGAAGCCGGAATTGGCAATGTGTAAATAGTTTCGTCATCGTACGACATCTCTGCTCCAGGATTGTAAAGGTGATTTGATCCGCGGCGAATTTTCTCGTCATCTATGCCTGTTTCTGCATTAGGCACTTTGTATTTGTGTGTAGTAAGTCGGCGGAAAGTCTGCAAGCCATACCCTTCTCCCCACATTTCTACTCGCCAGTTTCTTATTAACTCCTGCACAAACTTGTCCGGATTTGACAATGTAGCCTTAAATGTTGCATAGTTCGTTGCAGCATTCGGATCTTCAGTATTTATGCGTTGGTCCGTTATAGCTGTTAAAAACATTACTGCTGAGTCTTGGCTACCTAAAAAATAGCATGCCTCTGCTGCAATCAAGTACATAGATTCGATACGCATAAAGACGTTGTCACTTTGCCACTCTCGATCAATATCGTTCGCACTAGTTGAATGTGGACTCTTTGCTGAGAAGAATTTTTTATCCGGGCAAAGAGCGAAGGTCGGACGTGTACTTCCATCATTGAACCATTGTTTGCGAATATCCCATGTAGGAATAGAGTCATACAAACGCTTGTCTATGGCTTTTCCGTCGCCAGACCATGCGTATGAATAGGAGTGTATATCCACTTGACCGAAAAATGATGCTAATCCGGTAGCTGTTTCTATAGTCACTTTTTGACCCCATATCCATGATTTGTCGTCAATGTTGTTAAAGCCATTTGTTAATACGTCTGCATTTGGAATAATAGAGTATTCTCCTGAATTGATCACTGCTAAAGCGTTAGCTAGAGCCGCTTCCATCGGTTCTTTGAGCAGTGGATGATCTTTATCTTCCGTTTCCTTTGCTCTATTTAGGTTAAAATATGCCAGCAAGCCTCGTGCTGTATTTTCGTT
Organism: Paludibacteraceae bacterium; assembly: GCA_016280845.1. Lineage (GTDB taxonomy): Bacteria > Bacteroidota > Bacteroidia > Bacteroidales > Paludibacteraceae > Colicola. Next base: position 10,415 of record JAEEHO010000039.1, read on the forward strand.
TGCAATCAACTTGCTTGTAGGAATATAATCTTTCCCAAATGCTTCGAAGTATTTGATCGCCAGTATTAATGATGAATCAGTTGCGATTTCGTATACCTTATTAATCGAAGCCATTCCTTGCGCTCCATCATCAAAGTTGTTCTCCGTATAAACAGGGAAAGCCGGGTAGTTTGTAAGATTACGACCTATAGCAAAAATATGATCTACTGTTGGTGTGAAGAATTTTAAAAGATTTGAGTATACATACCCACGCATAGTTAATGCTTGTGCGTAGTAGTTGGCCGCGAGTGAGTCCTTTTCTCCGTAGTGGTATACTACGTTACCTTCAGAGTCAACCACTTTCAATCCATCATTTGGGAGACCATACTGTTTAACATGCTGTAGTAGTTCTGTTTTTGTTTGGATGGAGTATATTACCTTGTTGATGTTTCTTAGCATGTTGTAATTATACGACCAAATGTACGAATTGCGAGCTGTAGGTGTATGTTGGTACTCGTCAGTAGAAAACCAACCATAGGTTTCTGATGTTAATGCCATATCTCCACATAGCAAATCGCCGTACATGTCAATCGACCTTTGACCAAATATGTCATGGTGCTCTCTACCTCCGCTTTGGTACATCATCGAGTACACTCCTCGCATTGCTGCTGCCCAGGCATCACCAAGTTTGTCGAATTGATCTTGCGTCATTGTATCATCGTACGGATCTTGATCCAAATAACTATTGCAACTTGGTAGTAATGCTAACGACAAGAAAGATAGAACTAATATTTTATATAGTTTCTTCATAACTTTTTTCCTTTCTTTCATTTTTAGATTAGAACTGTAGTTTTATACCTCCCATTATGGTGGATAGCGGAGTATATTGATATGTATCTGATGCTCCGGCGTATGATGTCATTGGGTTGTAGCCTTTCCGGGCAGTTATAATTGCCAAGTTATCAGCGGTGGCATATATTTCCAATGAATTGAGTTTGATTGTTTCAATTAGTTTCTTAGGAAATTTATATCCGAGGCGCACATTGTATAGCGAAAAATATGAGTTCGATACTAAAAAGCGATCTGAGATACTATTAGCAAACTTATCCGTTCCGTTTGAGAGGCGTGGGATGCCCGCAACTCCCATGTCTGCTATGGCTTGTTTTTCTGCATCAGTCATTTGTGCAGTCCATGCATTGCGTATGTCTTTGTGCCAATTTACTTTGCCCACTTTATCTGAATTCATCATACCGGCATATGAGTAGTCTATTCCATAGCCTCCGATGCGATACGGACACATTACAGAAAGAGCCACTCCGTAAATATCTAAATCAAAGCCGATACCACCTTCCAATGCGTACTCAGCAGACTTTCCGAGATAATCACTCCCGGCATGAGGATAAACGTCTGTAGTTGTTGTTTCAATTTGTATATCTTTATCTTTATTCTTTTCTCGATATAAGTACACGTTGCTGATGTAGTTTGCGCCCTTCCTCTCATCACCATGAGCTCTTAGGTCTTCGGCACTATTTGAACCAAATGATCCTAATTTCGCATCGTAATATGCTACATACAATGCTTTACCTGTTGTAGCGTCCACGCCGGCATATTGTGGTACATTGTAATCGTACAATGAGTATCCCACTGCAATTCCTCCGTTGTACAGCATTTCAGTACCGGTGTCAGCATCCTCTGGCAGTGATAATACTTTGTTGTGATAGTGGCCGCCATTGAAGCGGATGTCAAATTTTACATTACGCATATCTACAGCATGAATGTTGAATTGGAATTCGACACCGGTGTTGGACATCGAACCACCATTTACCCATGTGCTTGTAAAACCTTGCGAAGATGCTTTATATTGTGGCATCAAAAGGTGATCTGTATATTTGTAGAAATAGTCTATTTCGGCTGTCAAATATTTGCTGATGTCAAATTCTAAGCCTAAATCAAACACTTGTGTACGCTCCCAAGTAATGTCTTCTGCACCTTTGTAGTTCCAAACGTAACTAACTTCTCCATCCACGTATTCAATTGACCAATGATCTTGGTATAGATAGCCTGATATTCCTTGGTTTCCGTTTACACCCCATGAGATACGTAATTTGCCATTTTTGAGCCAATCGTTAGCGCTAGAACCGGTAATGAAATCTTCGTTGGTGAATTTCCATGAGAAACCTACCGAGCCGAAATGTCCATATCGGTGTCCTTTAGCAAATTTGCTCGAACCATCACAACGATAGTTTGCAGTAATTCCGTAGCGTTCATCATACCAATAACTTGCATTTGCAAGCCAACTGTCCAATGTAGTGAGTCGTGTGTATGATGTCATACTATTCATTTGAACAGCATTACCCCATTCAAGTACTGCAGGGCCTGTTTTTTGAGCAACTTTGCTCTTAGATCCGCCCATAACCCCTTCGCGGAAGTAGTTGAATTCGTGAAGAGCATAAGCATCAATGGTGTGACTGCCAATTACCTTATTGTAGGACAACTGCTCAATCAAATCATATGCTATATAGTTGTATTGAGTTTTGTAAACTCGACCAATATTCTCGGCATCGCCAAAAAAGGCATTTGTGTATTCAGAATTTGTTCCTCCAAGGTACTGAACCCCCCCCATAAGTTTAAACTTCAAACCTTCGTACAACCGAAATTCCAAATCGGCATTCGCTACTACGTTATGTAGAACGGTGTTGTCTTTATCCCATACAAGAGATCCTGCAGGGTTTATATTTGTTCCATAACCACGTCCCCAACCTTCATTCATACCATAATCAAACATAGGACCGCCTGTTATCGCATCTTTTAAGATATAGCCATTGCTGTTAATAGTTTTACTTGTTAAACCTTCTCCATAAGTATGTTTTCCTTCCTGAAGCGTGCCGTCTGCATTTTTAACGCCTCCATACACAAATACAGGATAAATAGGTGGAATCTCATTTACGTAGGCGAAACCATTGTTCATGTTGCTACCTTGCCCTACTGCATTTTGCGAAGAGTAAGTGTATGATAAATTCAATGAACCCTTCAACCATTTCTTTGGCTTATAGTCAATGTTAGAGCGAACAGAAAAACGGTTAAAGTCAGAACCTATGTAGTAACCTTCATCTTTTAAGTATCCAAATGAAGTAAAGTATGTGGTCTTTTCAGTTCCGCCGGACAATCGAACCGTAGCTTCAGCCTTTTGGCCGGTGCGAAAGATAGCATCCTTCCAGGAAATCATATCTTTATACTGCTCTTTCAGCTGAACATCCGAATTAAACTTGCCCGTATAGCCATTTATAAGGGCAATGCCATCCTTATCCCAAAGGTTGTATCCTTCTGGAAGACCCTTTGAAGAGAAAAGAATTTTGTTCGCGTTTTGAATCTGCTTGTCTATATCTGTGTACGAACCCTCCAACGAGTTGTATATGGATTGCCATGCTGTTTCAACATATTCTTTAGGGTCATCAATCACATCGTACATCGGAAGTAGATGCATATTTACACCGTATTTTACATCCACATCAATTTTTCCCTCTTCACCTGAAGTTCCCTTCTTGGTGGTAATCACGATAACACCATTCGCACCACGACTACCATACAAAGATGTAGCAGTCGCGTCTTTCAAAATAGTTGTGCTCGCAATGTCCCCTGGGTCAATAGATGCAACATCTCCGGCTTGGTAGGGAACACCATCCACTACGTACAAAGGATTGCTGCTGGCATAGATGGAACCGATACCGCGAATGCGGATAGAAGCATTTGTTCCAGGCTGACCGGAGGTGTTGACTACTTGCACACCGGCTACTTCGCCGGCCAATGCCTTCGTAACTTCTGTCGGACTTTTCTTCTCAATATTCTCTGCACTTACAGCTACTGCCGAACCGGCAAAAGAACCTTTACTAACGTTTCCATAACCGGTGACGACGACTTCTTGAATAACTTCAGAATTTTCAGTCAAGACGACCTTGATGTTTTCTGCTGCCTCCACCTCTTGAGTGGTCATACCTACAAAACTAACGACCAGTGTCTTCACAGACTCCGGCACGCTCATCTCAAACTTGCCATCGTAGTCCGAGATTGTACCTTGTGTGGTTCCTTTGGCCTGAATGCTGGCACCAATAATCGGCTCACCATTGCCATCTACTACCACACCACTAACTTGCTTCTGAGCAAACAGACTAATGCTCAATGCAGCAAGAAACATAAGTGCTAAAATCTTCTTCATCATTTTCTTGTTTTTTGGTGATTTCTTTGTGATATTTCGCTCGCATAAAAACGAAAAAGCGCGCAAAATTACAATTATTTTCTGGAATTACCAAATTATTTGGAAGAAAAGTGTAAGAATATGTCCGAAAAATATTTTTTTGTTTCGTTAAGTTTGCAAAAATGGTTAAAATGAAGCCATAAAAATCACTTTTTTGCTTCAAAACTAACATTTTGTAAACTTATTCGTATGTCAATACATAGAATTCCGATGGATTTAGTGCCTCTTTGCTAATTTGTAGCAGTTGTTCTGCTGTAGTGCGTTCTATCTTGTGGAATGTTTCCTCCCAAATGGGCGCGTGGTTAAAATATAGCATTGATTTAGCCATGGCCAAGGCTGTGTTTTCTTGATTCTGCGCAGATATAGCCAATTGGCCGCGCAATTGCTGCAATGCACGACGCAATGCCGATTCGCTTAACTGTGTAGTGCATAGTTTGTCCAATTCCTGTCTAACTAGGCCGAGACTCTGTTCATAATGTTCCGGTTCGCAAGCCCAATAGATGCACCAATAGCCCGTGTCGCTTAGTGGTGTATATGTCGATTCTACAGTATAAACTAACCCTTTTGCCTCGCGTAGACTGAGGTTTAATCGGCTATTCAAACTGCCTCCGCCTAATATATTATTCAGCAGAAACATCGCCAATTGATTCTCGTGCCCCAACGGGTATGCGCGATTGCCTACCATGGCATGTATCTGATGCGTGTGGCGTTTGTATGCTGCAAAATGATTAGTGGCCGAGACTTTTTCGAGACACTCTCGAACCGTTCTCGAGTCGTTTTCGAACCGTTTTCGAACCGTTTCCGAGAGTAAACCCGACTTGAAACCGCCAAACTCCTTTTCTGCTAACCGGAAGAATCGTTCCGGTTTGACATCTCCCTGACAAAATACCACCATTCGTTCCGGCAGGTAGTGCTCAGCCATCCATTGTTTGGCGTATTCCGGCTTGGATGAAATATGTCGTAACGTTTTGCGCGTTCCTAAGATAGGGCGCGCGAGCGCCGTGCCCGCGAAGACAAGACTCTCAAAATCATCGTATATCAACTCGCTCGGACTGTCGTTGTAGCTCTCAATCTCATCGAGTATTACCATCCGTTCCTTGTCGGTATCTTCTTTGCGGAACAACGGTTCTTGC